>CAIOAQ010000334.1 GCA_903856025.1 uncultured beta proteobacterium | reverse complement strand
GGCCTGCGGGTATTGCGCCAGCCACCGATCACGGCGCACGCCCACCTGCTGAGCCACATCTTGGAGCGATTGCGCGGTGCGCTGGCCAAAGGCCGCCAAGGGGAGCTGACCCGAACCCTGCAAGCGGCTCAAGGCAAGGGCTGGGTCAGCGCTGTGCAGCAGGTCTGCGCCCACCTGGTGTTTTTTTAACTGGTTCAGGGCAAAAGGCTCGTCCGGCTCCGCCAGGTCGTCGAGCTGGTCCAGCGTGGTTTGCAGCCGGATTCTGAAAAACACCTCGACCGGGGCGCGCAGCAGGCGCTGCAGGTCGTCCAGCGTGCGTGTGTTCTGGCTTTCAAGTTGCAGACTTGTCGCTACGTTATGAATAGCTTCTTGCACAGGTTCTACGAGGGCTACAGCCCAATCTATATCATAGGTTTCGAAACCGGAGCCGACTTCAAAATAGGCCCGCGAAAACGGCTGCAAGGGCTGCACCTGCGGCTGGTGCGCCGGTGTCCACAGGGCATTGACATGGTCCAGCAGCTGCGCCACCAGCACCGAGGGCGGGCGCTCCGAGTTGTCGGTGGCGCTGTGACCTTGCCAACTCACATAGAGCTTTTGCCGCACCGACAGGATAGCTTCCAGAAACAGGTAGCGGTCATCCTCGCGGCGGGAACGGTCACCGGCCCGCCAGTTGCTGGCCATCAGATCAAAATCACGGGCCGCTTGCACGCGGGGATACGCACCATCGTTCATGCCCAGCAAGGCAATCACCGCAAACGGGATGGAGCGCATGGGCATCAAGGTACCAAACTGCACACCCCCGCCAAAAAAGCGCTGCTGAAGGCTGCCGACCTCGATTTGCGACAGCCAGTGTTCACGCACCACGTCCAGCGGCAGGGGGGTATCGAGCCTGGCAGCTTCGCAGGCATCGAGCCAGGCGTGCAGCGGTTCGAGCACACGGGTGATTATTCGTTCGTCGGACTCGTCCGCTGGCGCAAAGAAACGCTGCACCAGTTGCGTCAAGGTCTGGCCCCATTGCACCGGGGCTTGCGCTTGCGACAGTGCGGCCAAGGTCTCGGTGGTGGCTTGCAACCAGTCCAGCAAGGAGGTCATCAACGGAGCGCTCAAACCTGTCAAGGCGGGTTGCGCCAAGGTACCGCGCCATAAACCATCCGCTTCTGACGCAGCACCAGAAGCGTCACCCTCGTCCTGACCCGGTGCGGGCCAGGAACTGGAACCGTTGCCCAGGGCATAACCGAGCAACAGACGGCGCAGGCCAAAGGCCCAGGTGTTTTGCGCCAGACCGACCGTGCCTTGTGGCAGGCCCCAAAGCTGGCGGTGCGCCGCATCCAAGCCCCAACGCACACCCGCTGTCGTCAGCCATGTCTGCAGCGTTTGAACATCGGACTCAGAGACTTTGAAGCGATGGCGCACCGAGGCCACTTCAAACAGGCCGGCCCAATCGAGCAGCGTCAGGCGCGCACTGGGCAGATTGAGCAGTTGCTCCAGCGCCTGTACCAGCGGCGAAGTTCGCTCGGTGGTGTCGGCCACCGAATAGGGAATAAACCCCGGCTGACCCGGCGAATAACGGCCAAACACCGCCTGGATGTGCGGCGCAAATTCGGTCATGTCAGGCACCATGACCATCACGTCACGCGCTTTCAAAGCGGGATCGGCTTCAAACCAGGCCATCAAGCGGTCATGCAGCACTTCAAGCTCACGCTGCGCGCTGTGGGCACTGACAAAGACCAGCGAGCCATCATCTGCCATCGGCTGGGCTTGCTCAGGCTCAGGGTTCAGGTGGAGGATATTGGATTGCAACAGGGCCAGCTGGTTGGCGGGCTGCCCGGGGTTGGCCGACGCGGGGTCGACAAACACGTCAACGCTCGACCAGTGCCTGCGGTACTGCTCCGGCGCATCAAAACCGTTCAGCAGATGCAGATAGTCGCGCCCTTGCTTGCCCCATGAGGCCAACAAGGGGTGCCCTGCTGCACCGGTCTGGGCAAGCAGCTGGGTCAGCGCAGGTTTGAGCGGCTGCCTGCGGCGCACCTGGGCGCGCACATCCGCATGGCCTTCGACCAGATCACCCCAAAAATACCGGCAAGGGTTTTGTACCAGCATCAGCACCTGGCACACCTGTCCAAGGGCAGCGAGCGCCTGCACCGATTGCATGGCAAGCGAGGACACGCCAAACACCACCAACCGCGCCGGCAATCCGGCCGGACGCTGGCCGGTGGCGGCAAAACGCCGGGAGACATCGTCCATCGCCTGCAAAAAGCGTTCATGCACGGTGGCACGGGAGCTGTCCTCGAAGCCGCTGCCGACATCGGAACGAATATCGCGCCAGAGCTGGGCTTGCCAGGCGTGCACAGGTGGTAAGTCAGCCTGACCTGCAGGGCCAGCGAGCACATCGCGCCCGTCAGCCCAGTCCGCCAGCCAGTCGGCGCGGTAGCTTTGATACCCATCCAGCACATCGGCCAATTGAAGCGCCAACTGGTAGAGCTTGCGCGGCTCCAGGGGCTGGCCCAGATAACGCTTGAGAGGTTCGTAGACCGGGTTGTGCTCGCACAGCTCAGGCAAGAGCCGCACCAGGCGCCAGACCAGACTGGCTTTATCAAACGGCATGGCCTCGGGCACGGCAGCAGCGCCCAGCACCGCACGGTAGATTTGCCACAGATAGGCCCCCGGCAAGGCCATGCGGGTAGCGGCACATACCCCCAAGGCATCGTCATCAGCCAGCGCAATTTCAAGCCAGTGCTTCATGCCGTTGCTTTGCATCAGAATGGTTTCAGGCTCCAACACCGCCAAGGGCTGGTTTTTAAACACCTGCACCAGCAGGTCGCGCAGGTCTTCCAGGCGGTTGCCGTGCAGCACCATGAAGCCGATCGGCAAGGCCGATGCATGCGAATGGGTCGCCTCTGAATTTATAGACAAAACTTACCTCTAGCCCTTGTATTCATTGAGAATATTGCTATCGAAAATATTGAACCACCAGGGCCATGCCGAACACCAGCGTGAGTACACCAAGGGCCAGCAAGCGCTTGTGATTGACATCCACCCGCTGCACCAGTTGGGTGTTTTGTTCAGCCAGCGATTGGATCAATGCGCTGGATTCCAGCATCTGCTGGTGCAGCTCCGCCGTGGCCACCTGCAACTCGGCCACCTGGGCTTGCAACGCGCCGACCACCGCGTCTTGCCCCTCCAACGCGCCCGACCCGGCATGCATCACCGGGTCCAAAGCTTTGGGCTGCGGCTTTTTGCCCACCTTGTTCCACAGTTTTTTGGCCCCTTGCGCCACTTTGGGCGCGTTCTCAATCACGTCCCCCCAAGGAACGAGTTTCAATACCGAGAGCCATCCCATTGCCATAAGAATCCTAAGTTGCCGTTGGCTCAAAGCTTAATGCATCTGAAAGACATTTTTATCGCTGCGCAGCTACCCAGGCTCGATATACTGACCGCGCGCTTCAACCCTGCCAGCTTTTATTCAAAGAAGGACCCCCAATGAAATCTATTTCGTTCCTCAAGTTCTTTCTGACTCTTTTTGTCATGAGCTTTTTGTTGGCCACTCAGGTGCAAGCGGCTGACCAAGGCACCGCCACTGAAGCCGAAGCCATGGTCAAAAAGGCCGTGGTTTACATCAAGGCCAACGGGCCTGAGAAAGCCTACGAGGAATTCACACACGGCAAGTCCTTCAAGGACCGCGATCTGTACATCATTGTCTATGACCTCAATGGCAAAAATCTGGCGCAGGGTGCCAACCCCAAGCTGGTGGGTAAAGACCTGATTGGATTGAAAGACCCAGACGGCAAGCCGCTTATCCAGATGTTCATCGACTTGGCCAAGACCAAGGGCAAGGGCTGGGTCGAGGGTTACAAGTTTCTTAACCCGGTGACACAAAAGATGGAAAGCAAAGCCATGTACCTGGAGCGTGTCGGCGATACCTTGGTCGGTTGTGGCATTTACAAGGGTTAGTTTTTTCTGTCGTTGGTAATTTTCATCCCTTAAAGGAACTATAAAAATGCGTACTTTCTCTATTTTGAAAGCGATTATTTCCACCGTCGCACTCAATTTTTTAATCGCCGGTGCGGTACAGGCGGGTGACCGCGGAACTGCCGCGGAAGCAGAAGTAATGGCCAAACGGGCCGTGGCCTACGTCAAGGCCAATGGCCCAGAGAAAGCCGCCGAAGAATTCACCAATGGCAGTTCATTCAAGGACCGGGACCTCTACGTGGCCTATACCACTCTGGCGGGTGTGGTACTGGGCCACGGCGCCAACCCCAAATTGGTTGGAAAGAGCTTGACCGGTCTGAAAGACCCGGATGGCAAGCTTTTTTTCCAGATGCTGGTTGACACGGCCAAGACCAAAGGCAAAGGCTGGTCCGAAGGTTACAAGTTCATCAATCCATCTGACAAAAAAATCGAAGACAAAGTGATGTATGTTGAGCGGATCGATGACAACTGGGTGGGTGTTGGCATCTACAAGAACTGATGCATAACGGCTACACCATGCTGTGCGGCTAGGGTTTTTACCCGGTAGGGAAATTGCAAACCTGGCTAGCATGGTGCACTGCACACCGTTCAACGGGCAGCTGTATGTAACCATCAACTATTTTTCAGACAGGAGACACAACCATGCGTTTCATTTCAATGTTGAAGATTTGCCTTGGCGCTGCTGCCATGAGTTTTTTGATGGCTGGTACAGCACATGCTGCGGACCAGGGGACCGCGGCCGAGGCCGAGGCGATGGTTAAGAAAGCCGTAGCTTTCCTCAAGGCCAACGGCCCTGAAAAAGCCGCAGAAGAATTCACCAATGGCAAGACGTTCAAGGACCGGGATTTGTACGTGAGTTACTACGACCTCAGCGGTAAAGTGCTGGGCCACGGTGCAAACCCAAAGTTGGTCGGAAAAGATTTGAGTGGTCTGAAGGATCCTGATGGCAAGCTTTTCATCCAGATGATTTCTGACCTTGCAAAAACAAAGGGCAAGGGTTGGACTGGAAGCTACAAATTCCGCAACCCAACCACCGACAAGATTTCTGAAAAAGCGATTTATGTGGAACGGGTGGATGACACTTGGGTTGGGGTTGGCGTTTACAAGTAGCAACTGAAGCAGTTTTACACATCAAAAAGGTAATTTATATGCGAATTTTAAAATTTCTGAAAGCTTCGCTCGGCATTTTCTTGTTTGGTCTTTTTGTAACCGGTGCACTTGCGTCCGATAAGGGTTCGCCAGCCGAGGCCGAGGTGATGGTCACCAAGGCGGTGGCCTACCTCAAGGCCAATGGGCCGGAGAAATCTGCCGAAGAATTCACCAGCGGGACATTGTTCAAGGACCGGGATTTGTACATTGTTTATATTGAGATGAGCGGGAAAATGCTGGGAAACGGAAGCAATCCGAAGCTGGTAGGCAAGGATTTGAGCGGGTTAAAGGATGCCGATGGCAAACTCATTAACCAGTTGTTCGTTGACGTGGCCAAAACCAAGGGCAAGGGGTGGTCGGAGAGTTACAAGTTCTTCAACCCCGTCACCAAGAAAATGGGAACCAAGGCGGTGTATCTGGAACGTGTGGGTGAGACCATCGTGGGTTGTGGTATTTACAAAGATTGACCCGTTTGCCGCTCACCCCCACGTCGGGTGATGTTCAATTGATTTGACTCTTTTATTTTTAAAGGCAGGGTAATGAACTTGCGAAACATGAAAATTGGCCTGCGTCTGGGGCTTGGCTTTGGAATGATCTTGCTGGCCGCCAGCGTGATGCTGGGGGGCGCGCTTATCAGCAACGGCGTGAACCGCACGGCATTGATGGAAACCTTGCACAGTGCGGCTGCACAGCAGGACGTGGCGCAGGAAATGAATTTGGCGCTGCTCAAGAGTGCCGTAGCGGTGCGCAACATGGGCTTGCAGACCAAGGTCGAAGGCGTGCAAAAGGACGAGGCCGAAGCCAAGAAACAGCGCGCCGCTTATCTGGCCGCCAAAGGCAAACTCGAAGCAGCAGGTCTGGGCGCTCAGGAGCGTGAAATGTTTGCCAAACTGACCGATATTGACCGGCAGATGGATGCGCAGTTCAAGGAAGCTGTGGATCTGGCGGCCCAATTCAACACCGAGCAGGCGGGCGTCATCATTACTAGCAAGATTGACCCGTTACTGACCCAAGCCATGGCAGAGTTGGCCAGCTTCATCAGCTTGCAAAAGCAGCATACAGAAGAAGCCACCGCACAAACCAATGCCAGCAACCAGACGACGGTAACGGTGATCAGCATTGCGGGTCTGGTTGTTTTGGGTTTTGCGGCGCTGATGGCTTGGAGTTTGACAGTGAGCATTACCCGGCCGCTGCAGAACGCGCTCAATGCCACTTCTCGTGTCGCCCAGGGTGATTTGTCAAGTGACATCCGCGTGGACGACATCCACAGTCAGGAAGAAACCGAGCGACTGCTTGCTGGCTTGCTGGAAATGCGCAACGGCCTGTCGCGCATCGTCACGGAAGTGCGTGCGGGTGCTGAAAATATTTCCACGGGTGCCAACGAGATTGCCGCAGGCAATGCCGACCTCTCACACCGTACTGAAACACAAGCCAGCAACCTAGAAGAAACCGCGGCCTCCATGGAGGAGCTTAGTTCAACAGTCAAAAACAACGCGGATACCGCGCGCCAAGCCAACCAGATGGCCGGTTTAGCCAGCTCGGCTGCGGTACAGGGTGGCGTGGTCATGGGCCAGGTGATCTCAACCATGCAGGACATCACGGTGGCTTCACGCAAGATTGCCGACATCATCAGCGTGATCGATGGCATTGCCTTCCAGACCAACATTCTGGCGCTCAACGCTGCCGTTGAAGCCGCACGTGCAGGTGAACAAGGTCGTGGTTTTGCCGTGGTGGCCAGTGAAGTGCGCAGCCTTGCAGGTCGCTCTGCCGAAGCCGCCAAGGAAATCAAGAACCTGATTGGTGCCAGCGTGGCTAAAGTTGAGGCGGGGAGTCATTTGGTAGGCGAAGCGGGCACATCGATGAACGACATCGTCACGCAGGTCAAGCGCGTGGCTGAATTGATCGCCGAAATCAGTTCGACCGCGCACGAGCAAACCAGTGGCATTGATCAAATCAACCAAGCCATTACCCAGTTGGACAATGTGACCCAGCAAAATGCGGCCTTGGTAGAACAGGCCGCCGCCGCGGCAGATAGCCTCAACCAGCAAGCTGGGCGAATGGTCGAAGTGGTGAGCGTCTTTAAACTTTCAAACGGCACAACACCTGGCGCCCAGCATCACGTCACCAATGCACCGCGACTGGCACCGCATCGTTCTGCCTTGCCGAAAACGAAAGCCCCCGAGTTGCGTCTCAAGACCGCCAAGGCTCCGGCAGTGAGCGCCAGTGCACCCAAGCAAATTGCAGCCAGTCGGTCAACCGCTTCTGGAACGTCAGAGGGCGACTGGGAGAGTTTTTAAGCGTTTCCCAGGCAGAAATTTCGGTCTTCCAAAAGTTCTACCTGCCTTGACAGCGCCATGAGCCGTGGCGCCAGGCCGTCCTATTCAACCCGTGTGATCTTGTTGGGCTTGAAGCCCAGATCCGCCACCTTGCCTTTGCGCGCGCGCAAGCCACGGGCATTGTTCAGGCTGCGGATTTCCAGGGTTTCGTCGCGTTCTTTGCCACCGCGGCCAATGCCTTCAATGTGCACACTGCGGGTATAGGCCGCCGCACCAGCCAGCGTGTCTTTGGTCTCAAGGTCCAACAACATCAGCCCACGACCGCCGTTGGTCATGGCTTTGAGTTCTTTCAATTCAAAGGTCAAAATACGCCCGCCTGTGGATGCACATGCCACATGGGTAGCCGCAGTCACACCCGTGGCATCGTTGGCCACCAGCGAGGGCATGCACAGCGTTTCAGCTTCGTTGACCGTAACAAACGCCTTGCCAGCCTTTTGGCGAGAAATCATGTTGGCCACTGTGGCTGTAAACCCATAACCGGCAGAGCAGCTCAGCAACAGATTGGCTTCCACCGGCCCGGCAAAGTAAGACATCAGCTGCGTGCCGGTTTCCAGCTCGATCAGGCTGGTGATGGGTTGACCGTCGCCCCGGCCGCCAGGCAGCAGCGACACGGCCACGGAATAGACCCTGCCGTTCGAGCCAAATGCCAGCAGCGTGTCCACGGTGCGGCATTCGAAGGTATCAAACAGCGCGTCACCGGCCTTGAAGGTGTATTCAGGTGCGGCTGCGCCACTGAGGCGATCCCGCACCCAGCCCTTTTGCGCACGCACCCAACCTTTTTGACTGACCACCACGGTGACAGGTTCATCTACCACCTTGACTTCAAGCACCACCTTCTTTTCGGCCTGGATCAAGGTGCGGCGCGGGTCCGCAAATGTTTTTGCATCGGCTTCAATTTCCTTGACCATCAGGCGGCGCAACGTGGACGGGTTAGCCAGGATGTCCTCCAGCTTTTGCTGGTCTTCGCGCAGGCCTGCCAGTTCCTGCTCAATCTTGATGGCTTCAAGCCGGGCCAATTGGCGCAGGCGGATTTCAAGAATGTCTTCAGCCTGCCGCTCTGACAGGCTAAAACGCGCCATCAAAGCCGCCTTGGGTTCATCGCTCTGACGGATGATGGCAATCACCTCGTCGATGTTGAGCAGCACCAGCGCGCGGCCTTCAAGAATGTGGATGCGATCCAGCACCTTGGTCAAACGGTGGCGGGTGCGCCGCTCAATGGTGGTCTGCCTGAAGGCAATCCACTCGGTGAACATCTGACGCAGCGACTTTTGTGTCGGGCGACCATCCAGCCCGATCATGGTCAGGTTGATGGGGCTCGACGTTTCCAGGCTGGTGTGGGCCAGCAAGGTGTTGATCAGCTCTTGCTGGCCAATCTTGCTGGTTTTGGGTTCGCACACCAAGCGCACGGCGGCATCTTTGCTGGACTCGTCACGCACCACGTCCAGCACCGACAACACGGTCGCCTTGAGCTGGTTTTGCTCCAGACTCAGGGCCTTTTTGCCGGCTTTGACTTTGGGGTTGCTGAGCTCTTCGATTTCTTCAAGCACACGTTGGGTGCTCACACCCGGGGGCAACTCGGTGATGACCAGCTGCCACTGTCCACGCGCCAGTTCTTCAATCTTCCAGCGCGCCCGGCATTTGAGCGAGCCGCGGCCACTGCGGTAGGTGTCAGCAATTTCAGCCGCACCGCTGATGATTTGGCCGCCACCGGGAAAGTCGGGGCCAGGCACCATCGTGAAAAGTTCTTCATCAGTCAGGTTAGGCGACTTGATCAGGGCCACGCAGGCATCGGCCACTTCACGCAGGTTGTGACTGGGGATTTCGGTGGCCAGCCCCACGGCAATGCCGCTGGCCCCGTTGAGCAACGCAAACGGCAAACGGGCGGGCAGCTGGTTCGGCTCTTCGGTGGAACCATCGTAGTTGGGGGAAAAATCCACAGTGCCTTCGTCAATTTCATCCAGCATCAGGCTGGTGATTTTGGCCAGACGCGCCTCGGTGTAACGCATGGCGGCGGCACCGTCGCCGTCCCTGGAACCAAAGTTGCCATGGCCGTCAATCAGCGGGTAGCGCAAGGAAAAGTCCTGCGCCATGCGCACCGCAGCGTCATACACCGACGAGTCGCCGTGCGGATGAAAACGCCCCAGCACGTCACCCACCACGCGCGCGCACTTGACCGGTTTGGCTCCGGTGTTGCCGTTGGCGCCACCAAAACCCAGGCCCATGCGGCTCATGGAATACAAAATACGCCGCTGCACCGGCTTTTGACCATCGCACACATCCGGCAAGGCACGCCCCTTGACCACGCTCAGGGCGTACTCCAGGTAGGCACGCTGGGCGTAGCTGGCCAGGTTCAGCGCATCGTCACCTTCGGGCTGGGCACTTACGGCTAAATCAAAAATAAGTTCATCGGTCATAACAACACAAACCCGCTTTAAGCATTCAACAATTTATAAAAATTCAGCCTCTAGCCCTTGTATAACAAGCGCAATACGCTACATTATTTATAGCTAAACATCCAACTCCACCGAGTCGCCATGCAGCTCCATCAGTTCCCGGCGCGCACCCGCCTCCCCTTTGCCCATCAATTTGGTCATAAGTTCTGAGGTCTGCACCGTATCCAGCGCACCCAAGAACACCGGCAACAGGCGACGGGTGTCGGGATTCAGCGTGGTGTCCCACAGCTGCTCGGCATTCATTTCGCCCAAGCCTTTGAAGCGACTGATGCTCCAGGCCCCTTCACGCACACCCTCTTTGCGCAGCTTGTCCAAAATGGCCGTCAGCTCGCCTTCGTCCAGCGCATAAGCCTTGGATGCAGGCTTTTTGCCACGCGCTGGGGCATCCACACGGAACAAGGGGGGACGCGCCACAAAGACATGACCGGTGTCGATCAGCTTGGGGAAATGCTTGAAAAACAGCGTCAGCAGCAGCACCTGAATGTGCGAGCCGTCCACGTCGGCATCGCTCAGAATGCAAATCTTGCCGTAACGCAGGCCGCTCAGATCCGGTGTGTCGTCTACGCCATGGGGATCCACGCCGATGGCCACCGCGATGTCATGAATTTCGTTGTTGGCAAACAAGCGATCACGCTCGACTTCCCAGGTGTTCAAGACCTTGCCACGCAGGGGCAAAATCGCCTGGCTTTCCTTGTTGCGTCCCATCTTGGCGCTGCCACCGGCGGAGTCGCCTTCGACCAGAAACACCTCGTTCTCAAGAATGTCACGGCTCTCGCAATCGGTCAGTTTGCCTGGCAGCACGGCCACACCAGAGCCTTTGCGTTTTTCAACCTTTTGACCGGCCTTTTGGCGGCTTTGCGCGGCTTTGATGGCAATCTCAGCCAGTTTTTTGCCATATTCCACATTCTGGTTCAGCCACAGCTCAAGTGCCGGGCGCACAAAGCCGGACACCAGCCGAACTGCATCACGCGAGTTCAAGCGTTCTTTGATTTGCCCCTGAAACTGCGGATCCAGCACCTTGGTGGACAGCACATAACTCGCTCTTGCAAATACATCATCCGGCAACAGCTTGACGCCTTTGGGCAGCAGCGAATGGAGTTCCACAAAACTCTTGACGGCGGTGAACAAACCATCGCGCAAACCAAGCTCGTGCGTGCCGCCGGCGCTGGTCGGAATCAAATTGACATAACTCTCGCGCACGGGCTGGCCATCCTCGGTAAAGGCCACGCACCAGGCGGCGCCTTCACCGTCGGCAAAACTGTCGTTGTGCACGTCAGCAAAGCCTTCACCTTCAAACAGGGGGATGACGGGGTCAGCCGTGAGGGTTTGCGTCAAATAGTCACGCAGGCCACCCTTGAAAATCCAGGTTTGGGTTTCGCGGGTCTTCTCTTGTACCAGCGTCACCGTCACACCCGGCATCAGCACCGCTTTGCTGCGCAGCAGATGCGCCAGTTGTGCCATCGGGAACGCGAGGGACTCGAAGTATTTACCATCTGGCCAGACTCGAACCGTGGTGCCGGTCTTGCGCTCGCCGTCGCCTGCCGGGCGCACACTCAAGGGCTCAATGACATCACCGCCAGCAAACACCAGCCGAGCCACCTGCCCCTCGCGGTAGGTGGTGACTTCAAGACGCAGCGCCAAGGCATTGGTGACGCTCACACCCACGCCATGCAAGCCACCTGAAAAGCTGTATGCCCCTCCCTTGCCCTTGTCAAATTTGCCACCGGCGTGCAGTTGGGTAAACACCAACTCAATGACGGGCGCGCCTTCAGTGGGGTGCAAGCCAAACGGAATGCCACGGCCATCGTCTTCGACGGTGATGGAGCCGTCATCATGCACGATGGTTTTGATTTTCTTCCCGTGCCCGGCCAAGGCCTCGTCAGCCGCGTTGTCCAGCACTTCCTGGATCACGTGCATCGGGTTGTCGGTGCGGGTGTACATGCCCGGGCGCTGTTTGACAGGCTCCAAGCCTTTCAAAACACGGATGGAATTTTCAGAATATTCAGGATTGGTTTTGGTCGCCATAGCGGCGCATTGTAATCAGGAACAGCAAAACAACTGGATGTATAAACAGCCAATCGACAAATGTCCCTGACCAGACACTCGGACGCATTCGTTTCGGTATATTCCAGCTATGCCACATCACGCCAAACCACTGTCCATATTTCAAGTCCTGATTTGTGGAGCTGCCATCTTGACGCTGTCCATGGGCATCCGTCACGGCTTTGGTCTGTGGTTGCAACCCATCACACAAGCCCAAAGCTGGAGCCGAGAGAATTTTGCCTTTGCCATGGCGATCCAGAATCTAACGTGGGGGCTTACTGGCATCTTTGCCGGCATGGTGGCTGACCGGTTTGGCGCGTTTCGGGTGATTCTGGCAGGAGCACTGGTCTACGCCATGGGTCTGGTGGGTATGGCTTACTCATCGTCCATCTTGACTTTCACGTTAACCACCGGAGTCCTGATTGGCATGGCTCAAGCGGGCACCACCTATGCCGTCGTGTACGGTGTGATTGGCCGCAACGTATCGGCCAGCAAACGATCATGGGCCATGGGCATTGCAGCCGCCGCCGGATCATTTGGACAGTTTTTGATGGTTCCGACGGAAGGATTTCTGATAGATCGGCTTGGATGGCAAGAGGCTTTGGTTGCACTGGCGGTTGGCGCGCTGATGATGATGCCTTTGGCAAGAGGACTGCGAGAACCGCATTTCCGAGCCGGGTCTGGACATGTACGCGACCAGTCCATTCTGCATGCTTTGCATGAGGCATTCAGGTACCGCAGCTTCCAGCTGCTGATGGCTGGCTTTTTTGTATGTGGATTTCAGGTGGTGTTCATCGCCGTGCACATGCCAAGTTATCTCAAAGACCAGGGCCTGGCGCCCCAAGTCGCCAGCTATTCACTGGCGTTGATTGGATTGTTCAACGTATTTGGCACCTACATTGCAGGGCTCCTTGGACAACGTCTGCAAAAGAAATACATCCTGGCGTTCATCTACTTTGCACGTTCAGTGGCGATCAGCCTCTTTTTGTTGGTGCCTCTGTCGCCCATGAGTGTGTATGTGTTCTCCGCTATCATGGGTCTGCTTTGGCTGTCCACGGTGCCACCAACCAACGCCGCCATTGCACAGATATTCGGTCTGACGCATTTCTCCATGCTGGGCGGTTTTGTATTTTTCAGCCATCAGATCGGTTCCTTTCTGGGTGTCTGGCTTGGTGGCTTTCTGTTTGATCGCACAGGAAGTTACGACGTGGTCTGGTACTTGGCCATCGGTTTTGGAGTTCTGGCGGCCCTTCTTAATTTACCCATCAAGGAAGCGGCCATTGCTCGAACACATGCACTGCAAGGTGCCGCGGCGTGAAGCCTCTGCACAAAATCATTGCGCTCGTCGCCATGAGCGGCATGTTGGGTCTGGTGTTTGCGCTGTATGGCCGACCTGATTTTGTTCTCAACCTGACCAATCAAATTTGGGGTTGCTTTTGATCGAAGAACTGGGCGGCATGACTGCATCACCATGGATACAGCGCTGGAGCCACTTGGTGCCCAGCGGCTCGCGTGTACTCGACATCGCGTGCGGCCATGGACGGCACATGAAATGGTTCTCCCAACGTGGGTGCCTTTGCACGGGAATAGATCACCTTCCAGACGCGCTTGAAACTGCGAGCGCCTATGGTTCAGTGGTGCAAGCAGACCTCGAAAATGGCATTTGGCCTTTGGTAACCGAGCAAAAGCCCAAGAAATTTGATGTACTGGTAGTGACCAACTACTTATGGCGACCGCTATTTCCACTTTTATTGAAATGTTTGTCGCCGGGAGGCTTGCTTCTGTATGAAACTTTTGCAAAAGGCAACGAAACAGTGGGCAAACCGTCCCGTGCAGATTTTCTGCTTCAACCCGGTGAACTGCTGAAGTTGTGCCAACCGCTCCATATCGTCGCATATGAAAACGGCTTTTTGGCAGAACCCAATCGTTTTGTACAGCGCATTACCGCGATCAATACGACGCCTCAATTGGGTTCGATGACCGCGCCGACACGCCACCTACTCTCGCTAGAATAAGCGGCTAAGCCATTTTGGGCCATACAAAGATGTCAATATCAAAGCCTACCCTTACCGGCAGCATTGTTGCCCTGGTCACTCCCATGCAAACCAATGGGTCCGTGGACTATCCTGCCCTTCGTAAACTGATCGACTGGCACATCGCCGAAGGCACGGATTGTGTGGGTGTCGTCGGCACCACGGGTGAATCACCCACCGTCAGTGTGGCGGAACACTGCGAAATCATTCGCGTGGCGGTTGAGCAGGCTGCAGGGCGTGTACCGATCATGGCCGGATGCGGTTCCAATTGCACCGCTGAAGCCATTGAATTGGCCAAATTTGCAAAAAAAGTGGGTGCAGACTGCCAGTTACAGGTCGTTCCGTACTACAACAAGCCTACGCAAGAAGGTCAGTACCAACACTTCAAGGCGATTGCCGAGGCCGTGGATCTGCCGCTGATTTTGTACAACGTCCCTGGCCGTTCTGTCGCGGATATGGCTGTTGACACCGTGCTGCGCTTGGCTGAAGTGCCTGGCATCGTCGGCATCAAGGAAGCTACTGGCGATATCGGCCGTGCCCAATGGCTGATTCGGGAAGTACCAAAGGGTTTTGCCATTTACTCTGGCGACGACCCGACTGCCGTGGCTTTAATGCTTTGCGGTGGTCACGGTAACATCAGTGTGACGGCCAATGTGGCTCCGCGCTTGATGCATGAACTGTGTGTGGCAGCGATGGCAGGGGATGTCAAACGCGCAATGGAAATCCAATTCAAACTGATGCCACTTCACAAAAACCTTTTTGTGGAGGCCAATCCCATTCCAGTCAAATGGGCTGTAGCGCGGCTAAATCTCTGCGGTGGAACGCTTCGCCTGCCGTTGACTGAACTTACCTCTGCCAATACGCCCGTGGTGGAAGCCGCGATGCGCGCAGCTGGCACCCTTTGAGCCAACGTGCTTCAAGATATTTTGATTTTTCACCCGAAGGGACCTTTGTGAACCATTCCACCAGACTCGCACTTCTTGGCTTAACGTTCACTCTTGGAGCCTGCTCGGTTCTACAAGGCGACAAAGTCAACTACAAGAGCGTCAGCAACGCACCTACCGTTGGGCTTGAAGTCCCTCCCGACTTGACGCAACTCTCCCGCGATACCAAATACAACGTACCTGGCATGCCAGTGACCGCACTGGGCTTTCAGGTCGGTCAAACCACCCGGACCGACACGCCAACTGCTGCTACCGTGCTAGGCGATGTCCATTTTGCTCGCGCAGGAAATCAACGTTGGCTGGTTGTCGATCGCCCTGCGGACAAACTCTGGACACCGGTAAAGAATTTCTGGCAAGAAAATGGTTTTAACGTGATTGTTGACCAGGCTGACTTGGGCATCATGGAAACTGATTGGGCTGAGAACCGGGCCAAAATTCCACAAGATATCCTTCGCAACACGCTGGGCAAAGTATTTGATTCACTTTACTCTACTGGCGAACGCGACAAATTTCGCACTCGTGTTGAACGTAATGCCAGTGGCGGAACAGAAATTTTCATCAGCCACCGTGGCATGATGGAGGTTTATGACTCTGCTGCCAAGGACCGCACGGTTTGGCAACCACGGGCTGCAGACGTGGAATTGGAAGCCGAATTCTTGCGCCGCCTGATGGTTAAATTGGGGGTCACGCAGGAACAATCCCAAGCGTTCGTGGCATCTGGCGCGCCCAAGAGCGGCGCCCGCATTGACCAAGTCAACGGCCACCCGGTGGTGACGATTGAAGATGGCTTCGACCGCGCTTGGCGACGTGTTGGTTTGTCACTTGACCGCAGCAGTTTCACGGTTGAGGACCGAGATCGCAGCAAAGGTTTTTACTTTGTTCGCTATGTGGCGCCAAACGCTGAAAAGGCAGATGGTGGCTTTTTTAGCAATCTGTTCAGTTCATCCAAAAAAGACAGTGTTGCTCAAAAATTCAGAATTTCTGTGCTTAGCCAAGGTAATGCAAGCACCATTTCGGTGCAAAACGCTGACGGATCAGCCGCACCTGACGTAGAGGCCCAACGCATTTCAAAATTGTTGGCTGAAGACCTCAAATAGGCGGCAAGACGAAAATCCCGACCACTGCGCTTATTCTGAGAGCCATTGTGTAAACGATTCCACGGGTATACGTGGAGTGGCGTAGCTGTTCACGATGGCCTGCTCATCAGCGTAGCCAAGTGCCATGCCGCAAACGAGCATTTCGTTGTCTTGCGCGCCGATATGCGGCAAGATGATGCTGGCAAATGCGTTCCACGCAGCTTGCGGGCAGGTGTGCAGCCCCCGGCCCCGGGCAGCGACCATCAGACTCTGCAAAAACATGCCATAGTCGAGCAGTGAGCCACGTCCCATCACGCGGTCAATGGTGAACATCAAGCCGACAGGGGCATCGAAAAATCGAAAATTACGCTGATGTTGCAGGTGCATGGCGCCTTTGTCACCTTTACCGATACCAAGTAGCCCATACAAACCCCATCCGTTTTCCCTGCGGCGATCAATATAAGGGCTTACCCATTTTTCAGGGTAATAGTCATACGCTTCCTGATACTGAGTTGCTAAATTCGGGTCATCGCGAATGGCATCGTGCGCGAGACACACCTTGTTCACCAGCGTTTGACGACTTGCACCTTGCAACACATAGACCTTCCACGGCTGGGTATTGGTGCCCGATGGCGCACTGCTGGCGACCTGCAAAATCTCTTGTAGTACCGAACGCGAGACCTCTTGTTGTGTGAAGGATCGGGCAGACATGCGTGAGGTGATCGCCGCGTCCACTGCAAGCACCACTTCGTCGTGGGTCAAACCGCCTTGGTTCATAAAAGTTTCTCCAAAACTTGCCTCAGACCAGCCGGTAAAGGTGTCGGTCGACGTGATAAACGATCCACATAAACATGCACGAAATGGCCCTTGGCAGCCGTTAAGGGTTCGCCTTCTGCAAATAATCCCACTTCGTAGCGCACACTGGAGTTGCCCAGACGAGCCACCCGAATACCGGCTTCAACAATTTGAGGAAAAGCCAAAGGCGAAAAGTAATTGCATTGGGTTTCAATCACCAGTCCGATGGTGGCACCGTGCTCCATGTCAAGCACGCGCTGCTCAATTAAATGTGCATTGACTGCAGTGTCAAACCAGCTGTAATAGACGACGTTGTTCACGTGTCCATACACATCGTTGTCCATCCAACGCGTGCTGATGGTTCGAAAGACCTTGTACGCACTGCGTGACTCCGGTTCTGCTTTGTCGTTCATGACAGAATTTCTTTTTTGATCGCTCATGGCTGCCCATTTTGCCAGTGGTCCGACATGCCCCAACACCTAAAGTCACAATTTATGCTTTTCGATCTTTCATCAGATCTCGCAATCGTTTGGGAGCGGGAACCAGCGGTGTGCGGCTGCTTGTCCAGGCACCCTGCTCCGATGGTGACAGTGCCCTGCCCCGGCTCATGAACCACGACGCCAATTTATACAGCCCCGATTTGCTGTACACCTGCGACCAGACACTCCAGACAGCGGAAGCGGTGACCGTACGAGCAGCCCCACTGCCCCGCAAGGTAGCTTCTTCAGTTTGTGGATTAGCTTGCGCCTCGTTACGCAAACGCACCAAAATATCGGTGATAGGTATCTTGACGGGGCACACTTCACTACAAGCACCACACAGTGTGGACGCAAAGGCCAACGGGTAGGTCTTGTCCAACCCTAGCATATGCGGCGAAATGATGGCACCAATGGGACCTGGATAGGTTGTTCCATAGGCGTGCCCGCCAATACGGGCGTACACCGGACAATGGTTCATACAGGCACCGCAGCGAATACATTGCAAGGTTGCCCGCAACTCGTCATCTGCGTACGCCTGGGTCCTTCCGTTGTCCAGCAGTATCAAATGCACTTCTTGTGGGCCGTCTTTTTCCCCAGGTTTGCGTGGACCGCTGATCATGTTGACATAAGTGGTCACCGATTGTCCAGTGGCCGAACGTGTCAATAGACTCAGCAGCGGCGGCACGTGCTCCAGTTTTTCGACTACCTTTTCAATCCCCGTGATTGCAATGTGAATTTTTGGCACTGTCGTGCACATCCGGCCATTGCCTTCGTTTTCGATCAGGCATAACGTGCCGGTTTCCGCCACCGCAAAATTTACGCCTGAAAGACCAATATCAGCCTCTGCAAATTTGCGCCGCAATACCCGTCGGCCAATCTGAATCAGTGCGTCTACATCTTCGGTGTAGGTCACACCAGGCACCTCATCAGCGAAAAGTTGGGCAATTTCCTGCTTCGTTTTATGAATGGCGGGCATGATGATGTGCGATGGCGCTTCCCCGGCCAATTGAACAATGTATTCACCCATGTCTGACTCAAAGGCCTCAATGCCTGCAGCTTGCAGGGCGTGGTTGAACCCCACCTCTTCGCTCACCATGGACTTGCCTTTGATGATGCGTTTGGCCTGCACGCGTTCTGCAATTTCCAAGGCAATGGCGTTGGCCTCTTGCCCGTTTTCAGCCCAATGCACCTGCACACCATTCGCGGTGAGGTTTGCCTCGAGCTGTTCTAACAAACGAGGCAAATTAGCCAAGCTGTAGCGTCGGATGGATGCACCCAGCTCTCGCAGACTTTGCAGTTCCTCTTGATCAGGAAACTGAGTGCGCCGTTTGGCCTGTAAAAATCCATGGCACCACGAAAGTTTCTGCGCTGACCCGGGTTGTCCAGCACTGCTTTACTGCGTGTTTTGAAATCTTCTGCAGGATGAATTTTTACTGTTTTGTTCATGATTGGCTCCCGGCAGCGTGACGCAGCAACACCACCAATTCTTTGGGACCATGTGCGCCATATGCCAAGGTTTGCTGAATATCTGCCGTCTTGGACGGACCGCAGATCAACAACGCATTGGTAGGCATGCCATCTGACCAAGACTCGGCGGCCATGACCGAATACAAATCTGCGTGGATGGTGTCGACGTCCAACAAAACAAAGTGGATTGATGGCACCAGAGACATCAAGCGAGGTTCACTCGGTGTTGGCCACAAAATCAGGCTACCCGTTTCAGCCACTGCACCGCGTGCCCATGTCAGAGAGGCGTCGATGCCGTCAAATAACAAATCCTGCCAGGTATCAATGGGTTGGGCGTACTGAATCAGTTCTACCGAGTGCGATGGGTGTGCCTGTAGTTGCGCTCCATGCACGGTGTCTGTGCCAATCAGAATTTGACGCAGACCTTTGGCAACGGCAATGTCGAACAAAACGGCAGTCCAATTGTCATGGGTAACATCGTGGATTTCAGTGTGCACAGCTTCCAACGCAGCCCGTAAACGTGTGGTGCGTTGCGCCATGTTTTCTGTGCGCCGATGTGCCCCAAACCACGCCGAAACATCTGGCAACGCCTGATGAGTGCCCACAGTGGCGCTGCGCAATCGGTTCAAAATTTGTTCACGCGCACTCATGCTGCATCTCCATTAGTCCGACGCCACAAAAAGCTGGCTAAATGCTCACCAACCAGGCTTGGCTGTTGGCAACCGGCCAACTCATCCTGCTTGTCTGATCGGCCGGTGATATTGAGCAGACAACCACAATCAGCACTGACGACACAGGACACTCCCGTTTCCTTGATACTGGCGACCTTGTCGGTTGCAATGGCGGCAGAAATATCCGGG
>CAIOAQ010000333.1 GCA_903856025.1 uncultured beta proteobacterium | reverse complement strand
GTACCGTTTGTGGTTATCGTAATGATTGCCATAGGTATTGCAGTGATCAACATCCATCCGCCTATTGTGATGTTTGGTTTATTTGTGCTGTACGGTTTGAGCGGATACGTTCTGTATTTCTGGCGAAAAACCAAGGGCATACCTACCAGCGTCATCAGCACCTCAACGGACGAACCGGAAGAGCGGGGACTTCACAAGTGATGGCTTGTGGTATATTGAACTCGTGCAAATATTTTCACTACTGCTAAAGCTATCGTCCGAAGGGCGGAGTGGTTAGCGCGTGAATGCATCAACCCCAAAAGCCCGTCAGCACACGCTACGGGCTTTTTTGTTGGCCCAATTGAACCGGTTTATTTTCAGAGCACCCTTGGAGAAGCAACATGTCAGAAAAATTGGTTATTTTTGATACAACCTTACGTGATGGTGAGCAATCGCCTGGCGCATCCATGACACGTGATGAAAAGTTGCGTATTGCGCGACAGCTGGAACGTCTGAAAGTAGACGTCATCGAAGCTGGTTTTGCGGCTAGTTCCAATGGTGATTTTGAAGCTATCAAGGCTATTGCCAACGCTATCAAAGACTCTACCGTATGCTCTTTGTCACGCGCTAATGATAAAGATATCGCACGAGCAGCGGATGCGTTGGTAGGCGCTAACCGTGCTCGAATTCATACCTTTATCGCTACTTCGCCCGTTCACATGGAGAAGAAGTTGCGCATGACCCCCGATCAGGTGTTGGAACAAGCCAAGCAATCCGTGCGATTTGCGCGCACTCTGGTGGCTGATATTGAATTCAGTGCCGAAGATGCATACCGCAGTGAAGAAGATTTTTTGTGTCGTGTGATTGAAGCAGCAATCCATGAAGGTGCCAGTACCATCAATGTTCCAGACACCGTTGGTTACGCCATTCCTGAGTTGTACGGCAATTTTATTAAGCGACTCCGTGAGCGGGTGCCCAACTCGGACAAAGCCATCTGGTCTGTGCATTGCCACAACGACCTCGGCATGGCTGTTGCCAATTCATTGGCCGGTGTCAAGATTGGTGGTGCTCGGCAGGTCGAGTGCACCATTAACGGATTGGGTGAGCGTGCTGGCAACTGCAGTCTGGAAGAAGTGGTGATGGCCATGCGCACTCGTCGCGACTATTTTGACCTGGATGTCGGTGTGGATGCTTCGCAGATATTGGCGGCCAGTCGCATGGTCAGCCAGACCACTGGGTTTGTGGTGCAACCCAACAAAGCCATTGTGGGTGCGAACGCCTTTGCGCACACAGCAGGCATCCATCAGGACGGCATCATGAAAGACCGTGATACCTACGAAATCATGCGTGCTGAAGACGTGGGCTGGTCGGCCAACAAAATGGTTCTGGGCAAGCTCAGTGGTCGCAACGCCTTCAAACAACGCTTGCAGGAGCTCGGTGTACAGATGGACAGCGAAGTCGATGTGAACCTGGCTTTTACAAAGTTCAAGGAATTGGCGGATCGAAAGAGTGAAATTTTCGACGAAGACATTTTGGCGCTGGTGAGCGAAGAAAATGTTGCTCAGAGCCATGAGCAATTCGTTTTTGTATCGTTGTCCCAGCACAGCGAAACCGGTGAAATGCCGCAAGCCACTGTCGTCATGACCATGGGGGGTAAAGAGGTCACGGGAACCTCCAATGGCAATGGTCCGGTGGATGCGTCGCTCAAAGCCATCGAGGCGAATGTGCGCAGTGGTGCCGAAATGGTTCTTTACTCGGTCAACGCAATCAGCGGGTCTACTGAAAGCCAGGGTGAGGTGACCGTTCGCCTGCAGCAAAGTGGGCGAGTGGTTAATGGCGTGGGAGCAGACCCAGACATCGTGGTCGCTTCTGCCAAAGCCTACCTAAGTGCGCTGAACAAACTTCAGAGCCAAGCTGAACGCATCGCGGCCCAAGGTTAAATTGCGCTAAATCAGTTTAAGAAAGTCTTGCAAGTATTTGTCATTGTGGGACTTTCTGGCTTAAACTTGTGCCATGGACTGTTCACTTTCAGGAGATAAATCAATGACCAAGCTTCCACAAGGTGCCTGGAGCAAGCATTTACGTAGTGCGATGAGCTTACTGACACTTTTTGGTGTTTTGGTTTTTTCGCCCTCTGTTCTGGCAAACACAGTCAAGCCAGGTGTGGTCAAACATAAGAAGGTTGTCAAAATTACAAACGGACGTGTAACACATGCCTTTGTAGCGGGAAGGGTAACAAGTACTTCGGCGACAGTTAACGCCAAGAGTGCTGCACCTTCACTGGGGCAATCTACAGGTCTGCACGCCGTTCACGATAGTTTGAGTTTGAAATCCAGTGTTGCGCTGGTGGTCGACCAGGATACCAATGAGGTGTTGTTCAAAAAAAATGAACAGGCTGTATTGCCCATTGCGTCGCTGACCAAGTTGATGACGGGGTTGATCATTAGCGAGGCGAATCTTCCGGTAGATGAAAAAATCACCATTACTCAGGAAGATGTGGACACTGAAAAGGGCAGTTCGTCAAGGCTTCGGGTTGGCACTGTGCTGAGCCGTGGCGAATTGCTGCACTTGGCGCTGATGTCCAGTGAAAACCGGGCGGCTCATGCATTGGGGCGCACTTATCCAGGTGGCTTGCCGACCTTTACGGGCTTGATGAATAACAAAGCGCAAGTATTGGGCATGAAGGACACGCATTACATCGAACCCACGGGCTTGTCCAGCAATAACCGCTCAAGCGCCAACGACTTGGTTAAATTGGTTGATGCGGCTCACAAACACCCTTTGTTGCGCGAATTGACCACTTCACCAGGTTTTCAGGTGGCGGTCGGCAACCGTGTTCTTCAGTACAACAACACCAATCGATTGGTCAAAAATTCATCGTGGGAAATTGGGCTTCAGAAGACGGGCTATATTGCAGAAGCGGGTCGTTGTTTGGTGATGCAAACCAGAATAGCTGGTCGACAACTAATCATGGTATTTTTGGACTCGGCTGGCTCAATGACTCGTATAGCTGATGCACAGCGCGTCAGGCGGTGGATCGAATCCTCATCGCATGCACCCGCTGTTGTGTCGCAATCAACAGGACATTTGAGTGACCTAGAGGTAACTCAGTCCCGACTTTAAAAAGACCTGAGTGGCGTTACTCCTTGTGCCATTGGTAACCCATACTTTGTGAGATTTGAAGTACAGTGGCTTTGAGTTTACTGATCCATGCATCGTCCAGTCTTGCTGTTGGTGCGGAAATAGATAAACCCGCCACCAGTTTTCCTTGATCATCGTAAATTCCGGCTGCCATACACCGCACGCCCAACTCTAGTTCTTCGTTGTCATGGGCGTAGGCATCACGGCGCACCTTGGCTAATTCACGTTCCAGTGCCGGTAGTTGAGTCAGGCTGTTTCTGGTATGCCCACTCAAACCAGTACGGGTAGCGTAGGCCCGTACGCGTTGCGCATCGTCGGCTGCCAAAAACAGCTTACCCACCGAAGTCAAATGCAAGGGTGCTCGCCCACCGATGGCGCGAATTACCTGCATACCTGAGCGTTCGCTGTAGGCACGTTCAATGTAGACGATTTCATCACCTTGACGAACGCTCAGGTTCACAGGTTGTTGTGTCAGGCGATGTAATTCATGCATGGGCGCCAGCGCTGCATCACGGACATTTAGTCTATTTTTGACCAAATTGCCCAATTCAAGAAGACGCATGCCAAGACGGTAATAACCAGACTGTGGACGATCCACATAGCGGCCTATGGCCAGATCGTTCAAGATGCGATGGGTTGTAGAAGGGTGCAATCCCGTTTTTTCGCTGATTTCTTTGAGGGAAATAGCCTCTTCACGCGACGCCAGAACATCCATCACAGCAAACAACCGTTCGATCACTTGCACCGTTGGGGTTTCTGAAACCCCTGACTCAGACTTGCTCATAGCATCTCCAGTGTGTCACCTCATTTTATGTGGTGAAAAACGAGACTCCTTTGGAAAATGCCGACAAACGGGAAATCTACGGTGCATGGTGATGCCACTGCTCTGCTTGCAACAACTCACACGGCTGAAATCTGGTCTTGTACGACATTTTGCTGCAAAGTTCTATCCAGTAGCCTAGGTAAAGGTACTTCTTACCGATGGATCGGGCATATTCAATTTGCCACAACACATTGAAAGTGCCGTAACTTTGACCGGCAAGCGGGTCATAAAAGGTATAGACGGCTGACAATCCATCCTCAAGTTCATCCACGATGGATACCATTCGCAGGTCACGGGTTGAAATGCTGTCACGAAATTCGACCAAGTAGGAAGTCACCTGCGTATCAATCAAAAATTCCTGGTATTGAGACACATCATCCTGGTCCATTCCGCCATTTTTATGCCTGGCCTGTTGGTAACGTCGGTAAAGGGCGTAATGTTCTTCCGAAAAAAAAGGCTTGCTGATGGTTGTTACAAGATCGCTGTGCTTCAGGCTTGCCCTGAGTTGACTGCGATCAGGTCGGAACGCGTTCACGGGAACTCGAATTGAAGTGCACGCTTGGCAGTGGTCACAGCGTGGCCGATAAATGTAGGTGCCACTTCGACGAAAACCCAGTCGTATCATTTCGCTGTAAAGCGCGGCACTAATTGGCGTACTTGGGTCTACGACCTGAGAGCGCGCAATGCGTCCTTCGATGTAGCTGCAAGGGTAAGTGGCGGTGGCGTAAAACTGTGTTTTATTCAAAATGGATGTGCCGCAATGCGTCACGTGTTCGGACCAGTGGATGCAACAAGGTTATTCCAGTAAACGGGCACAAATTGCCAATCGATAGCGGGCGCTGGTGTCAAGATTTTTACACGGTTGACAAATTCGCTTCTTGAAACTTCACCGGCTCCCAGTGATGCCAAATGCCGGGTGTTTTGTTGGCAATCAATCTGGGAAATTTTGTGCTGGCGGCAAAACGCCACCAGGGCAGCCAATGCGATCTTTGAGGCATTGCTGACATTATGAAACATGGATTCACCAAACACTGCGCGTCCGATGCTTACCCCATACAGCCCCCCCGCCAGGTGTCCGTCTATCCATGTTTCGACACTGTGGGCAAAGCCCGCGCGGTGCAGGTTTGAGTACGCATCCATCATTTCAGGCAAGATCCACGTACCAGATTGACCCACTCGCGGGCTGGCACTGCACGCACGCATCACTTCATCAAAAGCAAAGTCCATGCGAATTTCGCAGCGTTGCGAGCGCATAAATTGTTTGATCGCTTTTTTCAAGGACGGGTGAATGCGAAAATTTTGTACATCCAGCACCATGCGCGGTTCGGGGCACCACCATAGGATTGGCTGGCCCTCACCGTACCATGGGAATATTCCGCTGGAATAGGCTTGCTTGAGCGTGTCAACCTTTAGATCACTTCCTGCGCACAACAGGCCAGGGGCAGGACTGTTTTCGCCCCATGCATCACAGAAAGGCGGAAACGGCTGGCCAGGTTCAAGCCAAGGTATTGGAGGTGGTTCAATGGTCATGGTTCTGTGCAACTGGCATGGTTCACTTAGGAATAAAAAAGATGTCTTTGGCTTGACTGCCAACGGCCAGAAATCGACCATTGAGCCATTACAATAGCAGAGTCGGGGCGTAGCGCAGCCTGGTAGCGCATCTGGTTTGGGACCAGAGGGTCGAAGGTT
>CAIOAQ010000332.1 GCA_903856025.1 uncultured beta proteobacterium | reverse complement strand
GACTTTGTGCGCGCCCTGGAATACGGCATGCCCCCCACCGGCGGTTGCGGCGTGGGCTTGGACCGCCTGATGATGTTGCTGACCGACAGCAGCAGCATCCGCGACGTGATCCTGTTCCCTGCCCTGCGCCGGGAAGTTTAATAAAAATCAGGCTCTAGCCCTCGTCTTATATGCGCAAGCCGCTATGACAAATATAGCTGCAAGCGCTCCTGCTGGACAAGGGTTGAGCTACCTGCGGGGCTACCCTGCAGAGACGCTGGCGCAGGTGGAAAAGCTGCTGGCCCAGGACCGCGTGGCCGACTGGCTGCTGCAAAAATACCCGCAGGCCCACACGGTGCGCACCGACCGCGCCCTGTTTGACTACGTGCAAGACCTCAAGGCCGAGTACCTGCGCAGCGCCGAGCCACTCAACAAGGTGCTGTTTGATGCCAAGCTGCACGTCGTCAAAAACGCCCTGGGCACCCACACCACGGTGTCGCGCGTGCAGGGCAACAAGCTCAAGGCCAAGCGCGAAATCCGCATCGCCACCCTGTTCAAAACCGTGCCCGATGAATTCCTGCGCATGATCACCGTGCACGAACTGGCCCACATCAAAGAACGTGCTCACGACAAAGCGTTTTACAAGCTGTGCGCCCACATGGAGCCGCGCTACCACCAGCTGGAGTTTGAGGTGCGGGTGTATTTGACGCACCTGGAAACGTCGGGGGTGCGGCTGTGGGAGCTGGCGGGGGTGGGGGCGAGTTGAGGGGCTGGCGAGCGAATTGATGCTTGTGTCCCGCTATGATCTGATGCCACAAACGGGGAGAAGCTTTCAATCCCCTATCGCGACCGTCTGAGCAGGCGGTTCAGTCCAACATGGTTTATCTGCCGCGGGAGGTGTCTATGGTTTCTTTCAGCATCGCAGCGCGGCGGATAAACGCTGATCGTTATGCCGCATATGAGTAGATTGAGTCTTTTTAGCAAAAAGGGGAAAGTGTTTGTGACTGTCTCTATTCGTTTTCAATTTCTAGTCATTTCAGCCGCGTTACTTGGTGGCTGCGCCAACAACACGCCTGCCTTCCCGCCACAGAGTCTGAGTCAATTTAAGGAAATTGGGGCACGTGCAATAGAGGAAAGTTCGCTGCCACAGGTGTTTGTGCGAACGCCTATTTCGAGTACACATCCACTTGTCGGCGTTTGGCGGATTGAACTCGCGGGAGGGAAGTGTGCTGAAGAATACGAACTTAGAGCTGACGGCACAAAAGTATCTTCGTCTGGCGAAGAGCGCAATGAATCAGAGTTCATGATTTCACCAAGCACTCGTGCGACTTACTGGTACAAGTGGATTGACAAGATAACTAAAAATAACGGGAAGCCGGACTGTATGGGTTCTCTCACAGCCGTGGGGCATACAGCCGTTAACTACGTCATCGTGCATCCGAGCGGCCAACGTTTCGCACTCTGCGAGAGGGAAGACATGAACTCCTGCTATGCAGAATTCTTTCGGCAGCCACGCTGATAGAGACGACCAATGCTGCATAACTTGCCAATCGACACGGACCCACAAGTGCAGAAGGCGGCTTCATCGCAACGGGTCAAGGCCCGGTCATCTTCACTACAAGGGCTTCCCCACCTTTGTCAAACAGAAACCCATCGTGGTTGAATCGCGCAGCGATTGACCACGAAACCTGGCTTCACTTTTACCCAATATCTCCCGTGCTCTGAGTCGTTGCCCGTTGAGTGCAAGGCATGTGGACGGCGAAACTACAAACGGTCATTGATGCAAGTTCAATCTTGCGGACCCTGATGAAAGACGCACGCCGGGGGCTCCATTCGTTAGTCGGGGATCAGCACGGTTGCCCGATGCTGCTACCTCCCTAGAGATGATCGAGCATTCCCCAGCGCAGGTCCAAACCTTTCACTCATCAACGACAAGTCATCACACGGTGACATCTACAACTTCAATTTCTGCGTTAAGACAGCCCGCTTTACGCAGGCATCTTGAACCCTTCGCCCTGCTGCAGCATGGCCCAACACATACGCGCATTCTTGGCCGCAATGGCCACCACCGCTCTCCAGTACCCTCGGCGCTCCTGCACTGACAGCGCCCAACGGCTGACCGGGTCGGTCTTGTTCTTGGCGGCTGAGAGCATCGCCTTGCCTCCCATGATCAGCAGAGTGCGCAGGTATGGGTCACCGGCCTTGGTGATGCGCCCCAGTCGCTGCTTCCCACCCGAACTGTATTGGCCTGGCACCAGGCCCAACCAGGCGCAAAACTGGCGGCCACAGGTAAAGTCATGACCCTTGCCGACGGTGGCGACTATGGCACTGGCCGTGGTGGGGCCCACACCACCGAGCTGCATGAGTTGGCGGGCCTGTTCATCGTCTTTGGCAGATTGGGCAATGTATTTGTCGTACTCGGTGATACGCTCATCCAGGCGTGTCAATTCACTCAGAGCATCACCCACGACCGTGTTGCACCAGCCTGGCAGGTCTTCCAAATGCTTGTGAGCTTCGCGTCGCACAGTGGCGGCTTTGAGGGGCAAGACGATTCCCAACTCAGACAACAGGCCCCGAATGCGGTTGATCTGGGCGGTGCGCTGTTCGACATAGCCCTGGCGCGCACGGTGCACGAACAGATGCGATTGCTGCTCGATGCTCTTGACTGGCACAAACCGCATATTGGGGCGGGTCACTGCCTCGCAGATTGCGGCGGCGTCGGCTGCATCGTTCTTGCCGCGTTTGCCGCTCATTCGGTACGGCACTACAAACTTGGGCGCCATCATCCGCACGGTGTGGCCAAACTTGGCAAATTCCCTGGCCCAGTAGTGTGCACCGGAGCAGGCTTCCATGCCGATCAAACATGCTGGCAAATTGGCAATGAGTTCCAGCAGCTTTGCGCGCGGCACTTCTGGCCGCACCAGAGCTGGCTTGCCAGCTTCATCCACGCCGTGCACGGCAAAGACGTTCTTTGCAAGGTCGATTCCAACGGTTACGATAGTCATGATTTCCCCTTCCATTTAACAAGTGAGTTGATGAAAAGATTCGCCTCTCCATCTTGGCACTCTGTTGCCGTAAACCGCAACCCTGACGGGACGCGGCTCACTTGGGACGGGGAAGTCCCTTTCATTCGTTGGACAAGGCTTGGGATTGACCTCCTCCACTGTCTGCGGGAAAATACCTGCTTCCCAACAACGGAGTTGCCTCCATGGAATCTGGCCCTAGTACCTGTTCGCCCTTGGCGAACTACCCAGCGCGTACGTAGGCGGTCATTTTCCGCACCGTCTCGCTGGTATCAGCAGGACGGTGTGTTGTAGTTTTTTCTCATCCGATACCAGTTCTTGGT
>CAIOAQ010000331.1 GCA_903856025.1 uncultured beta proteobacterium | reverse complement strand
TTTATTTTTTTTGGAAGTGGCTAGAGCCGAATGGTAAATTAATGCCTTTGAAATACCAAGATCAAATATTCCGAAGTAGCCAATGAGTGCCCACATTAATGTCAGGAATCCAAATCTTTCTGCGGCTAACTGATGCGTTAAATATGGAATAAATACTGCAGCACTTATTAGTGGAACTAAATTTCCAACCAAATTGTAAAAAGTATTTTCTTTGTTCTTATCAAAATTCATTTTTGATCAGGTACTTGATTATCATAGTTCGGTTTCTTACAATTGAAAAATTTTGATAAATTCATCACACGTTCAAAATGTGATCCGCTTTGCACCCAAGCCGATCTTGGTCTAGCACATCAGGCAAACACCTCAGCCTCACCCAGCGGCTTCCCCGCCGCATCTTTTGCCGCCAAATGCGGCTGGCCATGTATCGGCCACTGCACACCCACAGTCGGGTCGTTCCAGAGCAGGCTGCGCTCAAACTCGGGGTACCAGTAATCGGTGGTTTTGTACAAAAATTCAGCCGTGTCGCTGGTCACGACAAAGCCGTGGGCAAAGCCTGGGGGCACCCATAGCTGACGGTGGTTGTCCGCAGACAGCACCACGCCCTCCCATTTTCCAAAGTTCGGTGAGCTGCGGCGCAGGTCCACCGCCACGTCAAACACCTCGCCTTGAGTCACCCGCACCAGCTTGCCCTGGGGATGCTCAATCTGGTAGTGGAGGCCGCGCAGCACGCCCTTGACCGAGCGGCTGTGGTTGTCTTGCACGAATTGCACATTAAGCCCCGTCGCCTGGGCAAAATCGCGCTGGTTAAAGCTTTCAAAAAAGAAACCGCGGGCGTCGCCAAACACCTTGGGTTCGAGAATCAGCACCTCTGGGAGTGCAGTGGGAGTGACTGTGTAGGGCATGGGATCGATAAGTCTTATTTGAGGAGGCTGAGCAGGTATTGCCCATAGCCATTCTTGGCCAGCGGTGCGGCCAGTTTCTGAATCTGCGCGGCGTCAATCCATTTCTGGGCAAAGGCAATCTCTTCCGGGCAGCTCACTTGCAGTCCCTGGCGCTTTTGCAGGGTGGCGATGAAGCTGGCGGCCTCCAGCAAGCTGTCGTGGGTGCCGGTGTCGAGCCAGGCATAGCCACGGCCCATGATTTCCACGTTCAACTCGCCCTGCTCCAGGTAGCGCCGGTTCACGTCGGTGATTTCCAGTTCTCCCCGCGCTGATGGCGGGATGCTGGCGGCGATGTCGCACACCTGGCTGTCGTAAAAATAGAGCCCCGTCACTGCGTAGTGGCTCTTTGGGTTTTTGGGTTTTTCTTCAATGCTGATGGCCCGCTGCTGCGCATCAAACGCCACGACGCCATAGCGCTCGGGGTCGTGCACGTGGTAGGCAAACACCGTGGCGCCGGTGGTGCGCTCGTTGGCGTTGGCCAGTTGCTTGACCAGGTCGTGGCCGTAAAAAATGTTGTCACCCAGCACCAGCGCGCTGGGTTGATTCGCCACAAACTCGCGCCCAATGATGAAGGCCTGCGCCAATCCATCGGGCGAAGGCTGCACCGCGTATTGAATGCTCATGCCCCACTGGCTGCCGTAACCCAGCAACTCGGCAAAACGTGGCGTATCTTGCGGCGTGGAGATCACCAATACCTCACGAATCCCGGCGAGCATGAGCGTGCTCAATGGGTAATAGATCATGGGCTTGTCGTACACCGGCATGAGCTGTTTGGAAACCGCTTGCGTCACGGGGTAGAGCCGCGTGCCGGAGCCGCCGGCGAGGATGATGCCTTTGCGTTGTGTCATGTTTCTTTGTCCATTCTGCTTAAAGTGTTTCAGCCAGCATGCGGTCCACGCCCTGCTGCCAGGGCGGCAGGGTCAGGCCAAAGGTGGCTTGCAGCTTGGCCGTATTCAGCCGCGAGTTGAGCGGGCGCTTGGCTGGGGTTGGGAAGGCACTGGTGGGTACTGGCGCTACCTCTGTTGCTTTAATTTTGATAGCCCGCTGCACAATCTGCGCCTGGGTTAGAACATATTTTGCATACTCAAACCAGCTAGTTTCACCACCGGCCACCAAATGGTATAGCCCCGCGTTTTCCGGGTGTTGTTGCACATGTCGGATCGCGTGCGCGGTGACGTCGGCCAACAGCTCAGCGCCGGTGGGCGCGCCGAACTGGTCATCAATCACCGTCAGGCGTTCGCGCTCCTGCGCCAGGCGCAGCATGGTCTTGGCGAAGTTGCCACCGCGCGCCGCGTAAACCCAACTGGTGCGCAGAATCAGGTGCTTGGGGCAATGCATCGCCACCAGTTGCTCACCTTCCCGCTTGGTCTGGCCGTAGACGTTGAGCGGCGCCGGGGTATCGGTCTCGGTCCAAGGTCGGCTACCGCTGCCATCAAAAACGTAATCGGTGCTGTAGTGCACCAGCCAGGCGCCCAGTTTGGTCGCCTCTTGTGCCAGCACGCCGGGTGCCAGCGCATTCAGGGTACGGGCCAGCGCAGGCTCGCTCTCTGCCTTGTCAACCGCAGTGTGGGCAGCAGCATTGACGATGACGTCGGGGCGCACGACCCGCACGGTGTCGGCCAGGCCCTGCAGGTTGGAGAAGTCACCGCAATGCTCGGTGCTATCAAAGTCCAGCGCCGTGAGGTGGCCCAAAGGGGCCAGGCTGCGTTGCAGTTCCCAGCCTACCTGACCGCCCTTGCCCAACAGGAGGATGTTCATGCGGCCTCCTGCCCTGCATATTGCGTCTGCACCCATTCCCGATAGGCACCGCTTTGCACATTCGCCACCCACCCGGGGTTGGTCAGGTACCACTGCACGGTCTTGCGAATGCCAGACTCGAAGGTCTCGACCGGTTTCCAGCCCAGTTCGCTTTCGAGCTTGCGCGCATCAATGGCATAGCGCCGGTCGTGACCGGGGCGGTCTTTCACGTAGCTTATTTGAGTCTTGTAGCTCGTGCCGTCGGCTTTGGGTCGCAGTTCATCCAGCAGGGCGCAGACGGTGTGCACGATCTCAATGTTGGGTTTTTCATTCCAGCCGCCTACGTTGTAGGTCTCGCACAGCTTGCCAGCTTCGAGCACGCGGCGAATGGCGCTGCAGTGGTCTTTGACGTAAAGCCAGTCACGCACCTGCATACCGTCGCCATAAACAGGCAAAGTCTTTCCGGCCAGGGCGTTAACAATCATCAGCGGGATGAGTTTTTCAGGAAAGTGATACGGCCCGTAGTTGTTGCTGCAGTTGGTGGTGATGACAGGCAGGCCATAGGTGTGGTGCCAGGCGCGCACCAGGTGATCGCTTGCGGCCTTGCTGGCAGAGTAGGGACTGTTGGGCTCGTAGCGATGGGTTTCCGTAAAGGCTGCGTCACCTGGCCCCAAACTGCCGTAAACCTCGTCGGTGGAAACGTGCAGAAAGCGAAAGGCTGCTCTGGCTTCACCTTGCAGGTCACCCCAGTAGCCGCGCGCAGCCTCCAGCAGGTGGAATGTGCCGACGATGTTGGTCTGGATGAAATCGCCAGGACCATGAATAGAGCGGTCAACGTGGCTTTCGGCGGCGAAGTTAATGACGGCACGCGGCTGGTGCTCCGTCAGCAAGCGGCTGACCAAGGCACTGTCGCCAATGTCGCCCTGCACGAAAATGTGGCGCGCATCGCCCTGCAGGCTGGTCAGAGTCTCCAAGTTACCTGCGTAGGTGAGTTTGTCGAGGTTGATGACGGGCTCTTGCGAAGCAGCCAGCCAGTCGAGAACGAAATTGGCGCCGATGAAGCCGGCACCGCCAGTGACCAAAATCATTGTGAAAAATCCTTGTTGCGCAACTGGTGGGCGGCAAAGTTGTTGATTGTAAATTTAGCTCGTGCAGGCACTGCAATAGCGTTGCTGACCTTGTGTGCCCAACTCACTTAACAACGGCATTTGGGCCATTGCAGGTCGCATTGGTACGTCCGTAGGTATCTTCAAAGCGCACGATATCGTCTTCGCCCAAATAGCTGCCCGACTGCACTTCGATAATTTCCAGCGGAATGGTCCCGGGGTTGGCGAGCCTATGCTTTTGTCCAAGCGGGATATAGGTCGACTGGTTCTCGGTGATTAAGATGACTTTGTCACCACAGGTGACTTCTGCCGTGCCTTTGACCACGATCCAATGCTCAGCGCGGTGGTGGTGCATTTGCAGACTGAGGGTGGCGCCGGGCTTGACCCGGATGTGCTTGACCTTGAAGCGCTCCGACTCGTCAATGCTGTCGTACCAACCCCAGGGGCGGTGCACTTTGCGGTGCAGCGTGAGTTCTTCACGCTGGAGTATTTCCAATGCCGCGACGATCTTCTTGACGTTTTGGCTTTGGGCGCGGTCTGCCACCAGCACGGCGTCGGCCGTTTCGATAATCACCAGGTTGTTTACGCCCACGGCGCTCACCAGACGGCTGGTTGAATGGATCAGGGTGTTGGTGGTGTCGGCCACCAGCGTGTCGCCCTGCACCACGTTACCCCGTGCATCTTGCTCGCCCACGTGCCAGACGGCATCCCAGGCGCCCAGATCGCTCCAGCCAGCGTCCAGAGCCACCATGTTGATGGGGTATTGCGAGCCTGGGCATTTTTCCATCACGGCGTAGTCGATGGACTCGCTGGGCACGCTAGCAAACGCGGTTTTGTCGGGCCGCACAAACGACGAATTCGTGTGCGCATCGACCGAGCTTTTTGACCAGGCTTCTTCTGTGCCTGCGGCGATGTCGGGCCGGAAGTGCTTGAGTGCTTTGAGCCAAGTGCTGGCCTTGAGCACGAACATGCCGCTGTTCCAGGTGGTGCCGCCACTGGCCAGATATTGCTCAGCCGTTTCCAAGTTCGGTTTTTCAGCGAATTGGGCCACAGTGTATTCACCATGGGCGCCTGCTGCACCGCTTTGCTTGATGTAGCCGAAGCCCGTTTCAGGCCGATCGGGCGTGATGCCCAGGATGACGATGTTGCCGGTGGTCGCAGCACGAACAGCTTGCTGCAACGCGGCAGTAAAGGCTTCGCTATTTTTGACGGTTTGATCGGCGGGCGTGACGACCAGGATGGGGTCTGCACCATGGGCTGTGGCTTGCAGCGCCGCCAGCGTCAACGCCGGTGCGGTGTTGCGGCCCATGGGCTCTAGCAGCAGCGTGGCAGTAATGCCCTTGAGCTCACGCAGCTGGTCCAGCACCAAGAAGCGATGTTCTTCATTAGTAACAACCAGCGTTTCTCCGACCTGGATGTCGTCCGCAACCAGGGCGTTGACACGCTCCACAGCCTGCTGAAACAGGCTGGTGGTACCCGACAGAACGAGAAATTGCTTGGGGAAGCGGGCGCGGGACAAAGGCCAAAGCCGCGTGCCGGAGCCGCCGCAGAGAATCACAGGGGTGATGGGGGTTTTCATTGAGGTGGCGCCGGTTACTTCAGAGATGTCGCTTGCGACACATCCTTTTGCAGCGCCTCAATCTCAGCCTTTAGGTTCTCATATTCCTGCATCTTCCGTTTAAGGAATCTGCCTGTGAGCGCCGCTTTTTCCGTAATGCCAACCGGTGTAAGGATGTATGCGTAGCTCATTTTGTTCTTGCTTTGACTGAAATTCTGGAGCTTGAGCCAGCCTTTTTCTACTAGGGCCTGCAAGCAGTAGTTGGCGCCACCCAGGCTGATACCTAATTCCTTTGCCAACGCGCGTTGGGTCATACCAGGGTTGTCTTGCATCAATTTCAGCACCCAAAAGTGGGTGTCGTCTTTGATAACTTCACGGCGGCGGGTCGTATCGTTCAAGGTTGCAAATAGTTCAAAAATCGAACTATTGTAGTCTAGGAGATTGCATTTCTGGTTTGCCGGTCTGGGATACTTCTCCTGGGCTTCTCTGGCCTGATCACTTTGGCAACGCTCTTCGTCATCACGGAAATCATTCGGCTTCTGCCACGGACCCTAAACCGTCGGTCTGCTGTTGCTGCACCGCCTCCTCCATGCTCACAGTGTTGACGACCAACACGAAGTGCTCCATGATTTCGTTCTCGTTACATTCGATGAAGTGTTTGACGGACTCATTGGCCAGCAGCTTAGTGATAAAGCCCTTTGCCAGTACCAGGTTCAAAAGGTCTGAGCCGTAATGTTGCTCGGCGTCTTTGTATTGGGTATGCACCTGGCTCATTTCTTTTTCGAGCTTGACAATTTGCTCCATGGGCGGCGCTTTAGGCCGGTTAGACGGTGCTGTATCGTGGCGCTGTTCGGGCGGGGTGGCTTTCAAAAGTGCCTCCGCGTGGGCCATCGTGATGCCGTTGCTGGCTATCATGAGTTCTACGGCTTCCACTTGTCGAGCCGCCTTCATGTTGCGGAGCACCCGCGTTAAGTCCGGCGGAAACTGTTTGTCTTGCAGCATGGCGACGACCTCAGGGCAGATGCCATTGAGAAGATTGACGCGGCGGGTGATCGATGTGACGTTGACGTCGAACGCCTTGGCCAGTCTGTCCTTGCTGACCCCTTGCTCAGTAGCCCGGCGAATCATCAGGTGCTCCTGAATGGTGGAGAGCCGGTTGATGCGGTGGTTGTAGGTGTAGATATGTTTTCGAAAACATAAGGGCAAAAATGTTGCCGAGAAATTTATGTGCTGCTGACCGGGACTCCCGAGGCAGCACTGATTCTTTCAGGGGTGGTTGACGCCACATAATTTTTGTAGTGTGTTGCAGGTTTCACTTTG
>CAIOAQ010000330.1 GCA_903856025.1 uncultured beta proteobacterium | reverse complement strand
GATCAAAACCTGACCAATCCGCTTGCCAGATGTCGCCTTGGTACACCGTCGCCCATGGGCATCGCAATGCACACAGTGCACGCAACGGCCAACTCCATTCGATGCCGGTCAAGCGCGCCGTTGGATAGGCCGCCCGCAAGGCTTTAAGACCATCACCCAAACCACAACCTGCATCTAAAACAGGAGCACCATCTTTAAGAATTACAAGGGATGGAAGCTCATTTAATGCATTAGTTGGGGTAGGAAACAAGGGCGCGTCGCGCCACGCGTTCAAGGGGTAAATCAGCAACAGGAGCAACAGTGGAAGCAGCCAAGCCCAGGCTGGCAAGGTCACAAATCCGGAGGCGGCCAACGACAACGGGAAACCCAGGGCGATGATCAGCCTTCGCCACCAGGTCCCCCCCCACACACTTGCCATGGCACTGAGCGCGCCACCGGCTGCCAATGCGGGCAGAGGACCTACACCAACGCGTAACAAACCAAAAAACAGCACCCAAGCCAGCGCCCATACCGCAATGGCAGGCAGGGGCCAACTCAGGCGCACAGTTGGCTACAAGCTGGTGAAGAATCCGATGCCAACCAGCGTCAGCAAGGTCAGCCCCACCACGATCAGGGTAAAGCCCAACACGGTAGAGCCTTTGACCATCGCTGGCGTAGGCGCATCCACCAGATGTTTCTCCAACTCACCAGACTCCAGCAGACGCTGGTACTGCAGCGGGTGTTCATGCTGCAACTCGTCAAGCGTGAAGGTACCGGTGAACATCACGGTATCCAGCGGGAACTTGTCGGGCCGGAAGTGGTTGTTGAAGAAGTGCACGGTGAACAGGAACACCACCGCCAGGAAGGCTTCTTCACTATGGAAGATCGCCGCCACATTGAAGACCCACCCCGGCAGGAAACTGGCCGCAACGTGTGGGAACCACATCAGGATGCCGCTGACGCCAATGATGGTCACGCCCCAGAACGGTGCCCAATAGTCAAATTTTTCCCAGTAAGTCCAACGGTCAAACACGGGCCGTGGTGCTTTGCCAAAGAACCATTTGAACATGGCAATGATGTCCTTGAGGTCGTGCAGTCCAGGCACCATGGAGTTCGGTCCGAACACTTCAAAGGTTTTCCAGTTGCGTCCAATCCTGACGATCATGTAAACCAAGTGCCATAAGAACACACCAGCAAAGACGACCGCTGCTGTGCGGTGAATCAAACCGGCAACGTGTGGCCCTTGCAGCAAAGTCATCAAGGGTTGAGCCCATGGGGACTGCGGATAGAACAGCGGAATACCCGTGAGCGTGAGGGTCATCAAGCTCAATGCAAAGGTCAAGTGGGCAATGCGCCATGTGCGGGTAAAGCGCTCGAAATGCTTACCCTGGAACTTAGCAGGAACCGGCGAAAGCCCTTCCATCTTCACGTGCGGTTGCGACTGGCGCTGTTTGCGCTCTTTGTATTCACGATAGAACCACAACAGCGTATGCAACCAGAAGAACCCGAATGTACCCACCAAAAGCTGGAGCATGATCTTGCCGGCAATCCAGATTTGCGGGTAATTGGTGAAATCGTCCGCGGTTCCATGGGGACTGAAACTTGCAAAACCGGCGGTGGCTGGTGGTATGCCTTTTTTGGCGTTGTGACATTCCTTGCAGGTATCCAGTCGATTGGCAATGTTCATCTTCGAATCCGGATTGGAAACGGGCAAGATGTCGTGGCTACCATGGCAATCAAAACACTTGGCTGTATTGGCGTAACCTAACGTGTTGACTTGCCCGTGATAGGTCGCTTTGTAGGATTCATAATTTTTTTCGTGGCAAGTACCGCAATTGGCAGTAATTTTCAGTTTTGCGGCAGCTGACGACGGCTTTGCGATGTTGTGCGAGGTGTGGCAATCCGCACAATTGGCTGCTTTTGGATTGTGCTTTTCCTTGACTTGCTGGCCATGCACGGATGTTGACCAAGTCTCCAGCTGATCTTCATGGCACTTGCCGCACAAGTCAGCAATCTTCAGGTGCCACTCGGTGCGCGCTGCGGTTCCGGGCTTGGGCACATTGAATGCATGAACATTGTGACAGTCGTTGCACGACGCATTGGCTTTGGTCGGGTCGTTCGGATTGGGCCGGGCATGGAAGGATGTCTTGTAGGACTCGATGTTGGCACCGACTCTGCGCATCCAGCGACGCTCGCTCGCTACTTTTTCCTTTGGCGCATCGTTTTGAAGTTTCTGGTGACATGTCACGCAGTCAGGGCGCTTTTCACCAACAGTCTTCTTGTGATTGGCCGTGCTGTCATTGATTTCCAGATGGCAGTTTACACAGTCCATGCCTGAATGGACACTTTTTGAAAAAGCGCCTGGTTCAACGGTGTACAACGCACGCTTGGCGTCATCCGCGCCAGCTACCTCTATCTTTCCATTTTTGCCATCGTGGCAAGAAAGACAGGTTGCATTGCTTAATCCTGACGCAAAGACACTTCCAGACAAACCGGAAGCCAAGCAAAACGCTGCTCCCATTAACCAAATTGCCAACTTACTACTAGACATGATCGATATTCTCCGAACCCCGTTGAGGTGATCGGTTCGCGCGCGCAAGCCAACGGTACGAACATACCGTTTCATAAATACACGCACACGCCGATCTGAATGCTCGGGCTGGGACCAGCCCGAATGGGCTGCCGACTACTCGCAACGAGCGCCAGCAGAGTGAGCTTGAATTACTGAGACAGAATCCACTGAACCAAATTCTTTACCTCAGCATCATCCTTGGCCTTGATGACTTTGTGCTCTTCTTCCGAACCATCTGCATTTTTAATCTTTGGCCCAGTGGTCAGAAATTTGGAGATAGTTGCTTCAGCATCTGCTTTGCCTTTGAACTTAGCAGCCGTCTTTTTGAATGATGGACCGGTCTTGTCCTTGACCGCATCGTGGCATTTGGTGCACTTGTTGCCTTTCAGCAATGCTTCGGCTTGCCCAGCATCAGCTGCTGCATGAACAGGGTTCATGGCAGTCATTGCGAAAAGCATGGAACTTGCAACGATCAGGGAAACTTTGTTTTTCATGACTTACTCCTTGGTTAAAAAACTAGTCGTCAATTCAGAAATTTGGTCAATCCGGTGTCAGCGCTTGGTTGGCAGTGTCTGGGTGTAAGCCAGAATGTCGCTGATCACCTTGGGGTCGAGTTCGCGCAGTGCTGGCATGTAGTCATCTGGGTGACCATTCATGATGGTGTGTACGGCATGCCATGGTTCATCCTTGGCAATGCGCCCCAGCGTACGTTTAGCAACAAAATGGCCGTCCGCTCCGTGGCAGGCAATGCACATGGTGCGGTAGTGTGCCGTTCCCTGCACGGCATCGCCACGTGCCAACCCGGTGCGTGGGTCGATGATTTTGTCCATGTCAACCTGACCATAACTCACAAAATTGGCCAGATCCAGCAGGTCACGGTATTTCATGACGTTGCCGAACAAGTGAACGCTGCTGCGCAAAATGCCCACAATCTTCTGAGGATCGGCACCCGCCATTTCGCGAAGACCCTTGATGCCCGTGAAATGGTTGCCTTTGGCGTTCTGACCCTTGTCGCCCTTGTAATCCCAACCGTGGCATTCTTTACAGCGCCACGTTTCCGAGGGCACATTGAAGTAATAGGAAGTTTTCGGGTAGGTAGGATTTGATATGGCCTGAATACGACCGGTTTGAACCTGCCAGTCATCAAAGAGCCGCCCCCCGTTGGCGATCGAACCCGGTAAATTGACAGTGGGCAAGGTCTGCATATAAGCCAGCATTTTCGCAACCGTATCTTCGTTGAGTGTGCGCAACGCTGGCATCTCTCCACCTGGGTGGCCGTTGATCAGCGTGTGCATGGACTGAACAGGGTGCTGGCGCGCATTGTCACCAAGCGGCGGTATGTCACGTAATTTATCACCGGAAAGGCCGTGGCAGTTGGCACAAACTGTTGCAAAAACCTTTTCGGAGGCTCCCAAATCCTTCTTGCTGCGCGTCGACAGATCAAGCAATTTGGCCATATCGTTCTGGCCATAGGCGACAAAATTGGCCAGATCAACCCGGTCAACTTCATCCAACAGGTCGTCGAAACCTTTGTGGTTGGCATCCTTCAAGATCGCAACAATGGCGGCCGGGTCAGCTTTGGCTTTGCCGTTGATGCCTGAAAAGCCATTCACACCCTTGTAGTCCCAACCATGGCATTGCACGCAGCGCCATGTGTCTGGCATGGATGCGCGGACTTGCTGTGTTTTAAAAACAGGATTAAATTGATTTGGTGTGCGAATCTTGAGCTCAAGACTCAAATTGTCATAGAGGCGTCCGCCTCTCACCACCGAATGCATATCCGGGGCACTTTGTGCGCCGGACGCAAAAAAAGTCACTGACAGGGCCACCAAAGCGGCAAACGTGTTTCGTTTCATGGTCATATTCCTTCCAATTTTTCAGCTCACCACGAAAAATATTTCATGGGAGCCTATTATTTGCAGAGAAATCCGACTTTACGGTTTGCCGTTTTCGCCTTTTGTTGATCAGCATCAAACGTTACTGCTGTTATTCAAAGACTGGGCTGTCTGCAATCGATTTAAAAGCTTGTTTTCTGCTCGACATGGCTGACAAACAGACCAAATTGGAGCCGCTCTCTACAGTCGGAATCACTCCATTCCGGATGATCGCCTGCACAGGGTTGGAAGTTTGAGGCAACTTTAATTTGCGCCCGCGGCGCGCAATTTGTCAACCAGGCCATTGAGTTCGTCAAGGGAGCCAAACTGGATGCTGAGTTCACCCATTTCTTCCATGCGTCCAGCACGCTTGACGCGCTTTTTGACGCGTACTTCAACCTGCGCCAAGAGCAAATCCGAGAGCTCTTCTTCCACGCGTTTCAGATCGCGCGACTTGTCTTTTTTCGGTTTGGTGGCCACCAATGAAAATTCGGCACTGAGTTTTTTAACCAGACTCTCCGCTTCGCGCACTGACATTTTTTTAGCAGCGATCTGATTGGCGGCAGTGATTTGGGTGGCCCGGTCCAGGCTCAGCAACGCTCGTGCATGCCCCATGTCCACATCACCGGCCATCAGCATGGTTTGCACGGGGTCAGCAAGATTCAACAGACGCAACAGGTTTGAAGCAGCACTGCGTGAGCGCCCTACTGCCTGCGCGGCGCTCTCGTGCGTCAGGCCAAATTCCTTGATCAGGCGCTGCAGGCCCTGCGCTTCTTCCAGCGGATTGAGGTCTTCGCGCTGGATGTTCTCGATCAGCGCCATGGCAGCTGCCGCCTCGTTGGGCACGTCGCGCACCAGCACAGGCACGCTGTCCAGGCCGGCCAGCTTGGCAGCGCGGAAACGTCGCTCACCGGCAATGATCTCGTACACCGGACGCAGCACACCGCCGTTGTCGCCATCGGGAGACATCTGGCTACGTTTGATCTGTGCATCTGCATCGCTCAAGCGGCGCACCAAAATCGGCTGCATGATGCCCTGCGCCTTGATGGATTCGGCAAGCTCATAGAGTGCGCCTTCATCCATGCGTGTACGCGGCTGGTATTGGCCCGCCACCATGTCGGTGAGCAGCAGTGCAGAAGGCTGTCCACTGTTGGCCACGTTGACCGTGGCACCGTCTAGCGAAAACGTTTCATCCGCTGTGGGGCCAAGCAGAGCTTCCAGACCGCGGCCAAGGCCTTTGAGTTTTTTAGTGACCATGTGTCAGTCCCTGGTTTCAATTTGAATAAGTTCGTTCAGCAGCAACTGACCCTGCGACCAGTCGCCCAGGCCGGAGTCGGCGTTGATGTGCCCCGCATCGCCAAGGTCCACCCATCTGGAGCCCCACGCTGCTCCAAACGCTTGGGCCCGTACAAAGCTGCAATAGGGGTCGCTGCGGCTGGCTACCAACGTGCTTTTAAAAGGCAGCGCTTGCTGCGGGATGGGCGACCAGCTTGGTAACACGGGCCTCAAAGCCTCACGCTCCACGTCGCCGGGTGCTACCAGCAACGCACCCTTGACGCGGTGGGCGTTGCGCGTATGCCCAGCCCAGGCGGCCACCAGCACGCACCCGAGGCTGTGCGCCACCAACACGGCGGGCTCTGTGGTGGACAGCACCACGTCTTCCAACCGGGCGATCCAGTCACCACGCAAAGGACGCAGCCAGTCATGCTGATCCACCCGCTGGTAGCCCTGACAGGCTTGCCACAGGCTTTGCCAGTGCGCCGGACCGGAGCCTTGCCAGCCAGGTAGGATGAGGATGTTTTTCGACTTCATGAATTATTTTTATAGCAACAACAACCCTATTTATAAGGGCTATACGCCAATTTACCTTACATTTTCTGAATCCGATCTACCATCTCTTTTGCAAAAGTAACAAAGGCCTGTGCACCTTTGCTGCTCGGGTCAAACACCACACCTGGTACGCCGTAGCTGGGAGCTTCGGCCAGCCGCACGTTGCGCGGAATCACGGTGTCAAACACCTTGTCGCCAAAGCGCGCCTTGAGCTGCTCACTGACCTGCTGTTGCAAAGTGATACGCGGGTCAAACATGACACGCAACAAACCAATGATGGCCAGATCTTTGTTCAGATTGGCGTGCACCTGCTTGATGGTATTGACCAAGTCGGCCAGGCCTTCCAGCGCAAAGTATTCACACTGCATCGGCACGATCACGCCATGTGCGCAACACAGACCATTGAGGGTGAGCATGGACAAGCTGGGTGGGCAGTCGATCAGAACAAAATCGTAATCACCGTCCACTTCAGCCAACGCGGTCTTGAGTCGCTTTTCGCGCCGCTCCAAACTGACCATCTCCACTTCAGCCCCTGCCAGTTCACGGTTGGCGGCCAAAATATCGTAGCTACACCCTGCCTCGACCAACTTGGAACTCTGCACCCGCGATTCTTTAACCGAGGCAGACTCCAGCAGCACGTCGTACACACTGAGCTCCAGTTTGCGTTTGTCCACACCTGATCCCATGGTGGCATTGCCCTGAGGATCCAAGTCAACCATCAACACCCGTTGTCCAACTTTGGCCAAACCCGCCGCCAAATTAACCGTGGTGGTGGTTTTGCCCACACCACCTTTTTGATTTGCGATACAAAAAATCTTAGCCATGAGCAGGTCAGTCAAAAATTAAATAACAAAACAACTATCTGTTCCGCACGAACGCGCAGCCGATGGATTGCACTTTTGATGAACAGCCGCCGTCTTAGCGATAGCGGAAATTGCTCGAAAGGAAAACGCAGTATTCTTAGCGCGATACCGCCAGCTTCAACCCAAACCCTACCAAAAATAGGCCAGCAACCTTACCGAGCACCCGGGAAATTATTGGGTTTGCGCGAACCTTTTCCGCCAGAAAATGCGTTAAAAACGTGGAAATTAGGCCATAAGAAAGTGTCAACAATGCAATCGTCGTAGCCATGAATGCATACGTTAACAACCCTTGCTGGCGAGCAGGGTCGACAAACAATGGGAAAAATGCCATGTAAAACAGAATGGCTTTGGGATTAAGCAGCGTGATCATGAACGCTTGATTCAAATAGTGGTGCGGCTTGATATCGAGAGCTGGCACCGTACCAGGTTTGGCCAACAACATCTTTAACCCCAACCAAGTCAGGTAGCCCGCACCCACCCACTGCACCGCAGTGAACGCATCTGGATAGGTTGTCAACAAGGTGGCCACGCCGGCAACCGCGGACCACATCAACACTTGGTCACCCAGAATAACACCTAATGTAGCCGCGATTCCACCATGAACACCGCCTTTGCTGGTCGATGAGATCAAGGCCAAATTACCCGGCCCTGGAATCAACAAAAAAACAATAACGGTAACGACGAAGGTGGGGTAATCAGTGGTGCCGAGCATGAAACGAATCCTACAGAATTGCCCGTTTAACTTATCGGGCGGCAGTCGCGAGTTTACGTTATGGCCACGTGGCGCAGCCACACCACACATCGGTCAGCAATCAATCCTGGAACGATCAGGTGTTCCACGTGAAACACCTGCACATCTGAAGGCAAAGCAGCCAGTTCATCAGCGGGGTGTTTGCCTTTCATGGCCATCCAAACCCCCCGCTCTATCAAGGCCTGGCGCGACCAGTTGGTAAAATCCAGCAGCGAGGCAAAAGCCCGCGAGCTGATCACCTGATATTTATCAGTGAGCTGCTCCACCCGGGCATGCACACCGCACAGATTTGGCAGCTTGAGGGTCACCGCCACTTGCTGAATGAAGGCCGCTTTCTTACCCACGGTATCCACACAATCTACCCGTATTTCCGGGCAGCAAATGGCAATCACCACACCAGGCAAGCCCGCACCAGACCCCACATCCAGCAAGCGCAATTGGCCCGCACCCGAGGCCAGCGGCAACATCGCCAACTGACGACGCAACGGCCCCACCACCGCCAGACTGTCCAGCAAATGATGCGTCAACATCTCAGCCGGGTCACGCACTGCCGTCAGGTTGTAGACCTTGGTCCATTTCTGGATCAATGCCAAATAGTCCAACAAGGCACACACCTGAGATTCGCTCAATGTGAGTTCAAGTGCGACCAGCCCCGCGCGCAGCTTGGGTTCCAGCGCTTGCATCATGTCCCTGCACTTTCTGGAGCACTGCGGTCAAAGCCCTTGAACTTGGTCTTTTTCAAATGAATCGTCAACAAGGAAATGCTCGCAGGGGTGATGCCAGAGATGCGCGAGGCCTGACCCAAGGTCTCGGGCTTGTGCCGGTTGAGCTTTTGTCGCGCCTCGATGCTCAAGGCACTCACCTGCATGTAGTCCAGGTCTTGTGGCAATTTCAGATTTTCGTAATGGGTGGCACGCTGCACATCGTCCTTCTGCCGGTCAATATAGCCTGCGTATTTGGAGGCAATCTCCACCTGCTCAATCACCGCCGCCGCCAGCGCTGCCTCTGGCGAAAGAGCACCTGTTTCACGTGAAACATGGGCTGGCAATTCGCCAGACACATACTTACCGTCATCCAGCGACATCAGGGATTCGTAGCTCACATCCGGCCGACGCAGCAACTCAGCCAGACTGTATTCATGATCGATGGCTTTGCCTAACACCCGCATGGCTTCAGCTGAGTCCAGGTTTTTTGGGCTTACCCATAGGCTTCGCAATCGCTCTGTTTCACGTGAAACAGCGTCGCGTTTTTGATTAAACGCAACCCAACGTGTCTCATCCACCAAACCCAACTGGCGACCCACTTCGGTCAAACGGGCATCGGCATTGTCTTCACGCAGTTGTAAACGGAACTCGGCCCGACTGGTGAACATGCGGTAAGGCTCCGTCACGCCCTGGGTGATCAGGTCATCCACCAGCACACCCAAATACGCTTGGTCGCGTGCAGGCACCCAGGCATCCCCAACGTATGACACACTGCCCGCCCCACAGGTCGATGCGTTCCCACCACCCATCGCGCGCACTTGCAATGCCGCATTGATACCGGCAAACAAACCTTGTGCAGCCGCCTCTTCGTAACCCGTGGTGCCGTTGATTTGACCTGCAAAAAACAGGCCGTTGATGACCTTGGTTTCAAAGGAGCTTTTTAGCCGCGTGGGATCAAAGTAGTCGTACTCAATGGCGTAACCAGGACGCAGGATGTGTGCGTCTTCGAGCCCAGGCATGCTGCGAACCAAGGCGTATTGGATGTCAAACGGCAAGCTGGTGCTGATGCCATTGGGGTAATACTCGTTGGTGGTCAAACCTTCGGGCTCCAGAAAAATCTGGTGACTGTCCTTGTCGGCAAAGCGGTTGACCTTGTCTTCCACACTCGGGCAATAACGCGGACCCACGCCTTCAATCTTGCCGGTGAACATGGGGCTGCGGTCAAAGCCACTTCGGATGATGTCGTGGGTGCGTGCGTTGGTATGGGTGATCCAGCACGACATTTGCTGCGGGTGTTGCTCGGGACGCCCCAAGAAACTGAACACTGGCATGACCGGGCTCATGCCACCGGGCATGCCGTCGCCGGGTTGTTCGGTGCATTTACTGAAGTCAATGGTGCGACCATCCAGACGTGGCGGGGTACCGGTTTTCAAACGCCCTTGTGGCAGTTTGAGTTCTTTCAGGCGTGCGCTCAAGGACACCGCCGGTGGGTCACCGGCGCGACCGGCAGCGTAGTTATTCAGACCAACGTGAATCTTGCCGTCCAAAAACGTGCCCGCGGTCAGTACCACCGTACTGGCTTGGAAGCGGATCCCGACTTGCGTGACCGCTCCCACTACCCGGTCACCGTCAACCATCAGATCATCCACCGCTTGCTGGAACAACCACAGGTTGGGTTGGTTTTCCAAACGACGACGAATCGCTGCTTTATACAAAATGCGGTCCGCCTGGGCACGAGTGGCGCGCACAGCAGGGCCTTTGCTGCTGTTCAAAATGCGGAACTGCACCCCCCCCTCGTCGGTTGCTGCGGCCATGGCGCCACCCAACGCATCCACCTCTTTGACCAAATGCCCCTTGCCAATACCGCCAATCGACGGGTTACAGCTCATCTGCCCCAGCGTCTCGATGTTGTGGCTCAGCAGCAGCGTTTTGCAGCCCATGCGCGCCGCGGCCAAAGCGGCCTCGGTGCCCGCGTGGCCGCCACCGACCACGATCACGTCAAATTCTTCGGAGTACAGCATGCAAGCCTCGCTGGCCACCGCCGGCACCATCGCCAACGGACAGATTGCCACATTTTTGAGCAACCTTCCATTTTACCGGGATCGCCCCCTCCTGTGGCGGTGTGCCGCACGGGCAGGTCGCGCCGTGTCAAAACCCTGATGTCGCCAGGGATGCCGCAGCCTGTCATCTGCCCCCGTTAAATTGAACGCAACGCTGTCATCGCGCCAACATTC
>CAIOAQ010000329.1 GCA_903856025.1 uncultured beta proteobacterium | reverse complement strand
TGGAAATAACGAAGACGAGAAATACAAAGGGCTTAGTGGTGAGGAATTTGTTTGGAATCGCTACAGGAGTGATAGTTCAAAAATGTCCAATCATTGCCTACAAATTCAAATTCAAATCTATCTTCATAATAACTCTGCAAAATTTAGAGAATTGTATGGACAGGAATACAACGAAATGATTGGGAATTGCTCCTCAAGTATTGTTGACGATAACGACAAGCATTGCGCAAACTGCCCAATGCTGCCAAAAGTGAGTAGCGAGCCATATTCGCACCTGAACGGGTTTGTTTCAAGCTTTGGGCATCATCTGCGTAGGCAACCGCCAACAAGGTCAGACGAAGCGCTGGAGACGCAATGAAGAACCCCACAGCAAGCTACGGGGTTCTTTATTAAGTAAAACAAAACATCTAGAGTCTGAATGCGGTTCCAGTCTTGCATTTGGTAGTTCCAGTCGCATCGTTGCTAGATACCGTGCCAAGCTGCACAACCCAACATACGCATGTTCAGCGATTCTTTATGGGGCAATTCCGGCAACTACATTGCGACTATCTGCCTTTGCTCCAAGTTGCAATATCAAATGATGATTGATGCGCTCCTGGACAGCAGAAGCGGATACAAATCCCTGGATGTCTGAGCCGATTTCCGCACCGTGTTGCAACACAGGCCTTCTGACGGTCTGACCATTCCGGTCAAGAACAATGGCCACATCGGGGTGATTGGTTTGCGAACTGCGCCGCATCACGATGGCGATCTCATTGCCGACCAATTTAACAAAAGTACCCGGCGGACAAAGGCCAATCACGCGCAGCAGGGATTGCCCCACGGGATTGTCTTTCGCACCATTTCCATGAAGAATGCTTTGAGCGGAATCGGCAGCACTTCGTCCTTCACGAGAGCGGCGCGGGCTGATCATGGCAGCATAGCGGTCAACGACGTGCAAGATATGTGAAATACGCTGCACTGGGGTCAAATTTTGCAGCTCCACTTGTGGCCAGTCTTCATGATGGTGAAGGCTTACGGCATCCAGCCACATTTCGTTGTTGATGCCAAGCTGGCCCAACAACATGGCACCTCTATCGGCGTGCGAGGCAATCCCGGTTTGTTGTTCCGGGGTCGGTTTGCCGGGCTGCCTGGCCAACTCGTCTTGCAACGTGGTCATCGCAATGTTCATGGTCAACGCCGCGCGAACCAAACTGTTGCGTTCGTTTTGTGGCAGGGCAAATTCCGGGGCCAGTACTTGGCACAATACCGCACACATCAATGCGTGAGAAGTACTGTAGCCCACATGAGATTGGGCTGCGAGCTGAAACAGCAGGTACAGAGCCAGGTCAGTGTCGCGTTGTGTCAGATCCTGCATCCAACGGTCATACTGATACAGGCGCGCCTCGAATTCCTGAACATTTTCAGGATGATTCAGGAGGGTCGCCAAGCCCGCCTCCAAATCAGACCATTGACCTAGCAGATCCTCGTATTCGTCTTCGGTCTTGACGTCTGCGCTCATGGATTGGGCTTCTGATCAATCCCGGAAATTGTCAAAACTCAGCGGAATGTCTGTGATTTCCTTGCGCATCAGGGCCATGGCGGCCTGCAGGTCGTCACGCTTGGTGCCGCTCACGCGCAACTTGCCGTCTTGAATGGCAGCTTGGACCTTGATCTTGCTGTCTTTGATGATGCGCTGGATTTTTTTCGCCAATTCGGTCTCGATTCCATCACGCACCTTGATCACGATCTTGACCTTGTCGCCCCCCATCTTTTGCACGTCACCCTTGTCAAGAAAACGCACATCAACGCTCTGCTTGGTGAGCTTATTGCGCAACACATCTTCAATTTGCGTGAGTTGAAAATCGGCGTTGCCAACCAAGGTGATTTCCTTGTCCTTGAGCTCAACGGAAGCGGGTGTTCCCTTGAAGTCAAAGCGTGTGGAAATTTCTTTGCTGGTGTTTTCAATGGCGTGTTTCACATCCACCATTTTTGCTTCGCAAACAGTATCAAAAGAAGGCATAGGTGTACTCTCAAAATAATCGACAATTCTGCCATGTTAGTCGAGAAAAACCTTCCCCTCCAGCCCTTCAACACATTCCACATTGTGGCCAAGGCGCATGCGCTGGTGCGCATTCACGATGAGGCCGATGTGCAGGGGCTGCTGAATGAGCCGGTTTGGGCGACCTTTCCAAAATTTGTCCTGGGTGGTGGCAGCAACGTGGTGCTCACTGGCGATGTCAAACCGCTGGTGCTCAAGGTGGAGATCAAAGGCCGCAAGCTGGTGGGTGAAACTGCGAAAGCCTTCATAGTGGAGGTCGGAGCTGGGGAAAACTGGCACGAGTTTGTGGCATGGACGCTGGCTGAAGGCTATTTTGGCCTAGAAAACATGGCGCTGATTCCCGGCACCGTTGGCGCGTCACCCGTACAAAACATTGGTGCTTATGGCGTAGAACTTCAAGATCGCTTTGACTCGCTGGATGCCATTGATCTGCACACCGGCAAACTGTTTACCCTGAACGCGGCGCAATGTGCCTTCGGTTACCGGGACTCTGTCTTTAAGCATAGCAGCGTAGCCAATGAATACGAGGGACAAAAGCCAATTGGACTTAAAGACAGAGCCTTGATATTGCGTGTGCGCTTTGCACTACCCAAGCTCTGGAAGCCGGTGCTTGGATATGCCGATATCGACAAAAAAATGGCAGAGCATGCTTGCTTGAAGCCAACTGCGCAGCAATTGTTTGATTGGGTGTGTGAGATACGCCGTGCCAAGTTGCCCAATCCTGACGTGATGGGCAATGTGGGCAGTTTTTTCAAAAATCCGACCGTCACACCGGAACAGTGTGAAGACATCATTGCCCGTGATCCCAAAGTGGTGCATTACGTGCTGGCTGATGGCTCGGTCAAACTGGCGGCTGGCTGGTTGATTGATGCCTGCGGCTGGCGTGGCAAGTCGGTTGGGCAAGCTGGAGTGTTTGAGAAGCAGGCGCTGGTGTTGGTCAATCGTGGCTCCGTCAGCGGCCCGGATGCAGCCACCGGAGGTGAAGTCATGACCCTGGCCAAAGCCATCCAGACCAGCGTGTATGAGCGATTTGGCATTTTGCTGGAGACTGAACCGGTGGTGGTTTAACCCGGGTTGACACGGCGGCTGCAATTGGGTGCATCATTCGCCCATGAAAAAAATCTTTGTTTTAGGTGGCACCGGCTTTGTGGGTGCACACGTATGCGAAAAACTGGTGCGCGAGGGCTGGCAGGTGACGGTGCCCACGCGGCGCAGGTCCAATGCCATTCAGGTGCAACTCTTGCCTGGCCTGACCGTGCTGGAAGTTGATGTGCATGACGAAGCATCATTGCAGCGGGCGCTAATAGGCCATGATGGGGTGGTCAACCTGGTGGCCATACTGCATGGCGACCAAGCGAGTTTTGAACATGTGCACGTGGCCTTGCCACAAAAGCTGGCCAAGGCTTGTATCGCCAATGGGGTGACCCAGGTCGTGCATGTCAGCGCGTTGGGGGCAGATTCATTGCAGCCAGACAAGTCGCCATCGATGTATTTGCGCACCAAAGGGGA
>CAIOAQ010000328.1 GCA_903856025.1 uncultured beta proteobacterium | reverse complement strand
GGTCCAGTGCTGCGCGGATAAAGGCGTTGAACAGGGGGTGTCCATCCCAAGGCGTGGACTTGAATTCAGGGTGGAACTGCACACCCACAAACCAGGGGTGGACGTCTTGGGGCAACTCCACAATTTCAGTCAAGTGTTCGCGCTGCGTCAGGGCGGAAATGACCAAGCCCGCGTTGCGCAGGGTATCCAGGAAGTTGACATTGGCTTCATACCGGTGGCGATGGCGCTCGGTGACCACGTCACCATAAATCTTGTGGGCCAGCGTGCCTTTGGATACATCTGAACTTTGTGCACCCAGGCGCATAGTGCCGCCCAGATCAGAGGTTTCGTTGCGTGTCTTGATGGTGCCGTCTTCGTCTTTCCACTCGGTGATCAGTGCAATGACCGGATTGGGCGTATTCATGTCAAACTCGGTGCTGTTGGCGTTTTTGAGCCCCGCCACATGACGGGCAAATTCGATGGTGGCAACTTGCATGCCTAGACAAATGCCCAAATACGGTACTTTGTTTTCACGCGCAAACTGCGCAGCACAAATTTTGCCTTCTACACCGCGAATGCCAAAGCCACCAGGTACCAGCACAGCATCAAACTGGGCAAGTTGAGCCACGTTGTCGGAGTTGATTGTTTCTGAATCGATGTAATTGATTTTGACGCGCACATGGTTTTTCATGCCAGCGTGACGTAAAGCCTCGTTCAAGGACTTGTAACTGTCACTTAATTCCACATACTTGCCTACCATGACGATGTTCACATCACCTTGTGGATGTGCGGTTTCATAAACCAAGTCATCCCAGCGTTTGAGGTTGGCGGGTGGGGTGTTCAAGCGCAATTTGTCGCAAATCAGACCATCTAGCCCTTGTTCGTGCAGCATGCGAGGCACTTTGTAGATGGTGTCCACGTCCCACATGGAGATCACGCCCCACGTTGGCACGTTGGAAAAAAGGGAAATCTTCTGCCGTTCTTCTTCGGGAATCGGGCGATCGGCGCGGCATAAGAGGGCATCGGCTTGGATGCCGATTTCACGCAGCTGTTTGGCCGTGTGTTGTGTGGGCTTGGTTTTGAGTTCACCGGCAGCGGCAATCCAGGGTACATAACTCAAGTGCACGAAGGCGCTGTTGTTGGGGCCAAGTTGCAGGCTGAGCTGGCGCACCGCCTCCAAAAACGGCAGCGATTCAATGTCACCCACGGTGCCACCAATTTCCACAATGGCCACATCGACCGCATCAGCTGTACCAAAACCAGCGCCGCGCTTGATGAAGTCTTGAATTTCGTTGGTGACATGGGGTATGACCTGTACGGTTTTGCCCAGGTAGTCGCCACGGCGCTCTTTTTCAAGCACACTTTTGTAGATTTGGCCTGTGGTGAAGTTGTTGGCTTTTTTCATGCGCGTTTCAATGAAACGCTCATAGTGGCCCAAATCAAGATCGGTTTCTGCACCGTCATCGGTCACAAACACTTCACCGTGTTGGAACGGCGACATGGTGCCCGGATCCACATTCAGATACGGATCAAGCTTGATTAAAGTGACTTTGAGGCCTCGCGATTCCAGTATCGCTGCGAGGGAGGCGGAGGCGATTCCCTTACCCAGGGAAGACACCACACCGCCGGTGACGAAGACAAATTTGGTCATGTCAGATTGAGCTGCACGCTCAGGGAGCTGGTAAAACGAGATTATAGGGGCGGGGCATCACAAAAGTAGACCTTGATTTCAGCCTCTGTTACATTGCGGCGCATGAAAGATTTAGCTGGAAAACACATTGTTCTAGGGCTCAGCGGCGGCATTGCTTGTTACAAATCTGCTGAACTTTGCCGTTTGCTGATCAAAGCAGGGGCCAGCGTTCAGGTGGTAATGACTGCTGCGGCTGAGCAGTTCATGACGCCGGTGACCATGCAAGCCTTGAGCCAGCACACCGTTTACAGCTCACAGTGGGATGCGCGTGAGTCCAATAACATGGCGCATATCAATCTGACGCGTCAGGCCGACCTTTGTCTGATGGCTCCGGCAAGTGCTGATTTCATTGCCAAGTTGGCGCATGGTCAAGCCGACGATTTAGCGAGTTTGATGTGCTTGGCGCGTCCCATTGACACGGTTCCCTTGTTGATTGCACCGGCAATGAATCTTGAAATGTGGAGGCATCCGGCCACGCAGCGCAATGTGGTTCAGGTGACGCGTGACGGTGCCCATGTGCTTGGCGTTGGCAGCGGCGAGCAGGCGTGTGGTGAAACTGGCGATGGCCGCATGTTGGAGCCGGTTGAAATTTTGGATGAAGTAATCTCTTTTTTCCAACCCAAGGCACTTCGTGGTCAGCATGTGTTGGTGACGGCAGGGCCCACTTTTGAGGCGATTGACCCGGTAAGGGGCATCACCAACTTGTCCAGCGGCAAGATGGGGTTTGCCATTGCACGTGCTGCTCGCGAGGCTGGCGCAGAGGTGACACTGGTGGCAGGCCCGGTGAGTTTGCCTACGCCGCGAGGTGTCACGCGTGTGGACGTAAAGTCTGCACTAAATATGTTTGAAGCGGTGAATACTAAAGCGCAGAATGCTACTATATTTATAGCAACTTCGGCCGTGGCTGATTGGCGTCCGGAATCAACCACGGATCGTAAAATAAAAAAGGATGGCACGGGTCAATGCCCGGTGCTGCACTTTGTGGAGAATCCGGACATTCTTGCCAGCTTGGCGCACTCCGAACGTGGCCAAAGCCGTGCACTTTACTGCGTCGGTTTTGCCGCAGAAAGCCATGATCTGTTGACCAACGCCCAGGCCAAACGCTTGCGCAAGGGTGTACCGCTGCTTGTGGGCAACATTGGCCCCGAGACTTTTGGGCGGGACGACAATGCGTTGTTGTTGGTAGATGAGTCGGGCACGCGTGAATTGTCACGCGACAGTAAACTCTCACTTGCTCGCAAATTGATAGCTGATATAGCAATAAGAATAGGGGATAGGACAGAAAATTGATGTCAACGCCCTGAATTCAGGCACGTGCATTCAATTGGCGTTGCTGATGAATCAGCGGTTTCGATTTCCTGAACCCGCAAGACAGAGACATTTTGCTGGTCACATTGCGCGTTGTTCCCAAACCAAATGGCGGCATCGGGTCTTGAGGTTTCGCGTCGATCAAGGAGTTGAACGGTCGAAACGCCCGATACCACGATGCCGCAGTAGCCCGTGCTGGCGTTACTTTGCGGAGTTCAGCCTTTTCACCCCTGCCACAAACCGAGCCAGCGTGTTGGATAGCACGCCGCTGGGGATCATGATTTCAATCAGCTGAAAACGCCCACGTGTGGCCATTGCGGTGCTGAGTGCTGCCTTCAGCTCTGCCCGGGTGTGCACCCGCACGCCATCGCCGCCCAGACCGGCGGCCATGTCGGCAAAACCCCAGTCGCCCAGGTCGTTGAACCCGGACTCGGGCTGGAAGGTGCGCAGCATCTCCCAGCTGGCGTTGTTGAACAGCAGCACGATGGGGTCCCAGCCGTAGCGCTTGCAGTTGCCAAGCTCCCAGCCGGTCATTTGAAACGCGCCGTCGCCCACCAAAATCAGTGGGCGTTCACCCGTGGCCGCTTGCAGGCCCAGGCCGGCGGGCACGCCAAAACCCATGGTGGCGTAGTAACCCGGAGCCACCAGCGCGGTGTGTTTGATTTCCATGGCGGTGAACAGGCAGTCCCCCATGTCGCTGGCAATTGGCATTTTGCCGTGCGCCGCCATCAGGTCGTTCACGGCGGTGGCAATGTCGGTGGGCGTGATGGTTTGGGTGTCCGCGTTCAGGCCCGTGGGAAAGTCCTGCGGCGTGACGCTGAATGCCTTGTCCGGCCCTGGCAGGCGTTCCAGCATGCGGTTCACTACTGCGTTCAGCGGCAAATTGGCGTAGGTGTGGTAACCGATGTTGACCTGGCCGTTCAGCGCCTGGATGGTCTTGCGCATGTCGATCTTGGTCTCGGACACGGCAAAGTTGGTGTCGCAGATGATTTCGCCCAGCAAAAAAAGGCCGTCCGAGTTTTCCACCAGGTGGGTGACTTCAGGGAACCCGGCCACACCCATGTAGGTGCCGACCAGCGGTGCGTCCTGATCGGCCAGCAGTCCGCGGCCCATGAAGCTGGTCACCACCGGCAGGCCCAGACGCCGTGACAGGGTGGCCACCTTGTCTTCCAGACCGTAGCGGCGCACTTCCACACCGGCCATCAGCACTGGTGATTTGGCCTCTTGCAGACGTTTGAGGATTTCGTCCACGCAGGCGTCCAGCGCGTCGGCATCCACCACTTGTGGCGGCAGGGGCACGACCTCGGCGCAGGGCACGGCCACCATGTCGCGTGGAATCTCGATGTACACAGGCTCACTGTGGCGCAGGCAGTTGGCCAGCACACGGGCAATGTCGGCAGGTGCGCGTTCGGCATCGTCCAGACGGCATTGGTCGCAGGTGATTTCCTTGAAAATTTGAAATTGGCTGTCCAGCGTCTTGGCCTGGTGGTGCAGCAGCAGGCCGGAGCGCGATTCGTTCTTGCCGGGTCCGCCCGAGAGCACCACCAAAGGGGACTTTTCAGCAAACGCTGCTGCCACCGAATTGATCATGTTCAACGCGCCTGCGCCGTAGGTGACCGCCGCCACACCCAGACTGCCGTTGATGCGCGCCGAGGCATCGGCGGCAAAACCGACACCCGGTTCGTGCGACAGGGTGTACAGCGGCAAAATTTTGGATTCTTCAATGAAGCGGAAGTAGGGCAGGGCAAAGTCGCCGGGGATGCCAAAAATCTGCTTGGCACCGTGCCTTTTGAGCGCGGTGAGCAGTTGTTCGGTGAGATTCATGTGGAATTTCTCCAAGGTTAAAGGTGCCGGAATTATCGCTGTCTGGCGGCGAGCCATTACCTGTTTCGGATGCAGCACTCCAGAGCAAAAACGTTCACGTGAAACCACCGGCGAAGACATCGCTGGCTGTAGGATCCCAGCCCTCTGGATTCTTGGTGACATGCAGGAGCCATTCGCCCTGAGGGCGGGACTCCTATAAAGTCGAGTTCAGGACGCAAAACCGGACAGGGTGTTTGTTGCTATTGAAAATGTAGCTATTTACGCATGATTGACGAGGGGTAGAGGTCTGTTTTTTATATGAAATTCTCTCTGCCAGTATGCTCATCTTTGTGCCTTGCAAGCAGTGCTGCGACAATGCCCCTCCCTTATTGACCCACGCCGGGCTTGATCCCGGCCTTTTTTTGCATGTCCGATACGTCCAACATAGAAGTGCGTCCCGCCAAAGAACGCGATGCCGCTGCCATCGCCCAGATTCAGGCAGCTGCCAGTCAGGCTGCTTTCAAGGCCCAGTTTCCCGGCGAAGCCATGCCAGAGTTTGATTCCCTGAAGAAAAGCCAGTCCTACTGGCGCGAAGCCATTGAGTTTGGGGACCCTCAGGTGCTGGTGGCCACACAAGGCGGCGAGATCGTGGGTTTTGTCGGTTTTGATCGCTCACGCGACCCCAAAACGCCAGCCACCATGGGTGAAATCTGGGCCTTGTACGCCCGCCCCAGCCATTGGGGCCAAGGTGTGGGTTTGGCCTTGTGGGACGGCGCACGCGACGGTTTGGTCGATGAAGGCTGCACCAAAGTCACTGCATGGGTGCCGCTGGGTTACGAGCGTGCCTTGCACTTTTTTGACATGGCCGGTTTCAAGCGTGAAATGACCAGCATCAAGACGGTGCTTGTGGGGCTGACACGGATCGAAGAAATCCGCTTCAAGCGCGACCTGAGCTAAGCGCAACGGTTGAAAAAAGGCCCCGGCGACAGTGCGTCCGCTGGGGCCTTTTTTTCATCAATTCTCAAGGTTTACATACGGCGCAGCACGGCACTGCCAATCGAATAACCCGCGCCAAACGAACAAATCATGCCCATGTCGCCGGCCTTGAAGTCGTCATGGTGACGGTGGAAGGCGATGATCGACCCGGCTGACGCGGTGTTGGCAAACTCGTTCAGGATCACCGGAGCTTCCTCCAGCGTGGCATCGCGTCCCAGCAGCTTGCGGCTGATCAGTTGGTTCATCGCCAGATTGGCCTGGTGCAGCCAGAAGCGGCGGACATCGGCGGGTGCGAAGCCAAGTTTGCCCAGGTGGCCGTTCATGTGCTCGGCGGCCATCGGACAGACTTCCTTGAACACCTTGCGGCCTTCCTGATAAAACAGCATGTCGCGGTCATCCGGGTTGCGGTCTTCGCTGCGCCACATGTAGCCCGCGTTGTTGCGGATGCTGTTGGAAAACGTGGTTTGCAGTTTGGTGCCCAGCACCTCAAAGGCACCTGCAGGCGCGGTGTCCAGACGTTCGATCAAAATCGCGGTGCAGACATCGCCAAAAATGAAATGGCAGTCACGGTCTTTCCAGGCCAGGTGGGGGGAGGTGATTTCCGGGTTGACCACCAGCACGGCGCGTGCGGTGCCGCATTTGACCGCATTGACCGCCATCTCGATGCCAAAGGTGGCCGACGAACAGGCCACATTCATGTCAAAGCCAAAGCCTTCGATGCCAAGCGCGGTCTGGATTTCAACCGCCAGCGCCGGGTAGGCGCGTTGCATGTTGGCCGCAGCACAGATCACGCCATCGACATCGCTGGCTGTTTTACCTGCCCGAGCCAAGGCATCACGCGCAGCGGCAATGCTGATTTCGGCCATCAACGAGACTTCACTGTCGGGGCGGATGCGCAGGCGTGGGCGCATGCGGGTGGGGTCAAGTACGCCTGATTTTTCGACCACGTAGCGGCGCTGGATGCCGGATGCCTTTTCAATGAACTCCACGCTGGAATACGGCACGGCGGTGCGGGTTCCTGCGGCAATTTCTGTGGCATGGGCAGCGTTGTCCAGATCGGCGAACTGATTGAATGTGGCCACCAATTCGGCGTTGGTGATGACTTCGGGTGGGTTATACAGACCGGTGCTGCTGATACAAACGCGATGCATGGGTGTTCTTTCTGAAATCTGTCCCGCACAAGGGTGGGTGCGAAAAGTCGCCATTATCCAACTTGCCACGGACCGGGTTCGCAAGGGTGCGACCATGTTTGATACGCGACAATGACCTGTCTTTAGGGTTTTTGCTAAATTTGGAGTGTGTGATGGCAGGTAGCCTGCTTTTGTTGCTGGACGATATCGCCACCGTGCTCGACGATGTGGCGCTGCTCACCAAGGTGGCGGCTCAAAAAACTGCGGGTGTGCTGGGTGATGACCTGGCCCTGAACGCCCAGCAGGTGGCAGGGGTCAGCGCCGAGCGTGAGTTGCCGGTGGTGTGGGCGGTGTGTAAAGGCTCCTTGGTCAATAAAGCCATTTTGGTCCCCGGGGCGCTGCTGCTCAGCGCCGTGGCACCGTGGTTGATCACGCCCTTGCTGATGGCTGGTGGGCTGTTTTTGTGTTTCGAAGGATTTGAGAAAGTGGCCCACCAATTCCTGCACAAAGCCGGCGAAGATGCCGCGGAACAAGCCCAGTTGTTGCACGCTTTGACGGATCCGGCGGTCGATCTGGTCGCGCTGGAGCATGACAAGATCCAAGGCGCGGTGCGAACCGACTTCATTTTGTCCACCGAAATCATCGTCATCACCCTGGGTACGGTGGCTACCAGTGCGTTCCTGACCCAAGTGAGCGTGTTGGCAGGTGTGGCGGTCCTGATGACGTTGGGGGTTTATGGGCTGGTTGCGGCTATCGTGAAGATCGATGACCTGGGGCTGTACTTGACCCAGCGTAAAACAGGATTTGCGCACGCCCTGCTGCTCAAGTTGGGGCACAACCTGGTGCGGGCCGCTCCCGTGCTGATGAAGGGGCTGACGGTATTGGGCACCTTGGCCATGTTTTTGGTGGGCGGCGGCATTTTGGCGCACGGCTGGCATCCCTTGGGCCAGCGTATTGAAGATTTCAGCGCGCTCGTTCCCATGCTGTTACAGCCCATGGTTTCACTGGGCTTGAGCTTGCTGGCGGGTGTTGTGGCCGGTGGTGTGGCGCTGGCGGTGGTATCGCTGGTGCAGCGTTTGAGACCAAGAAAGCATTGAGGATATTTGGCCTCTATCCCTCGTTTACAAAGGATTTGTTGCTATTAAAGTTGATTTCATGTGGTTCAGCATGTCTTGAAGCAGACCATGGCGCAACCCGCCTGAAGCCTGCTCCAGACGTTGGATGCCCAGCAGGTCAAACACCGCCCGCAACACGCTCAAGCCGCCACCAATGATGGGTTTGCGGTCTTCGCGCAGACCGGGTAGCTGTACACGATCGATGGTTTTTGCCGCCAGGAGTTGGCCCAGCAACCAGTCCAGCCCTTGTTGCGTGACGGAGCCCGCTGGCCAGCCACAGGCCACCAGCACATCGGCTACTGCATTGACCGTACCCGCCGAGCCATAGGCCACGTCCCACCGGGTTGGGGCGTAGATATCAGAAGCGTTGTGCAGTGCGGCTTTGGCCGCTTGCTCTGCGGTGTGAAAGGCTTCCGGCGTAAAAAGATGGTCAGCAAAATACGCCGCCGACCAGGCAATGCTGCCCAAATGGTAGGACGCGACTTGCTGGGGCTCGGTGCCCTGACCCAGAATGATTTCGGTAGAGCGCCCGCCAATGTCAATCACCAAACGCCGATCATGGTTGCATGGTAAGGCGTGTGCCACGCCGCGGTAGATCAAGCGGGCCTCTTCCTCGCCCGAAATCACCTCAATCGGGAACCCCAGTTTTTGCATGCCTGGCCCAAGAAATGCGTCACGGTTTCTGGCTTCTCGCAGCGTTTGTGTTGCCACTGCACGCACTTCAGCGTCTTTAAAACCGGCAAGTTGTTCCCCAAAACGTGCCAGGCAATCCCAGCCGAGTTGCATGGCTCGGGGCGTTAAATTGCGGTTTGCGTCGAGTCCGTTTCCCTGGCGCACGGTTTCCTTGAGGTATTGGCTTCTGTAGAACTGGCCATGTTCGATACGTCCAATTTCCAGACGGAAACTGTTGGAGCCCAAGTCGACGGCAGCCAGGCGTTGGATTTGATGCATGCTTTTATGGATGGACTGTTTTGGTGGGCAGCATAGCATTTGCCGTTAGTGAAGGCGCAGCGATGAATCATGTCACATGATTGTCACATTACTGTCTTAAAGTCGAGTCTGTTGAACCCAAGACGGTTTTACACACAGTTTTATTTATCAAAGGATTCCTTATGACGACATGTGCATTCAAATCCATTTTGGCGACGACTGTCGCCGCGCTTTTCGGCGTTGCTGCGGTGAACCATGCGGCCATGGCCCAAAGCATCACCGGTGCAGGTGCGTCGTTTCCAGCGCCCGTCTATGCCAAGTGGGCCGCCGAGTACAACACCGCCACCGGTGTCAAGGTCAACTACCAGTCTGTGGGCTCGGGTGCCGGTATCAAACAAATTGATTCAAAGACGGTTGATTTTGGTGCTTCTGACATGCCTCAGACGGACGAAGTGCTGAAGGCCAAGGGCCAATTTCAATTCCCTACCGTGATTGGTGGCACGGTGCCTGTCATCAACATCAAGGGCATCGCTCCGGGCCAAATGAAGCTCGATGGTCAGGTGTTGGGCGATATTTACCTCGGCAAGATCACCAAATGGACTGATCCGGCCATCAAGGCGTTAAATCCTGGTCTGGCTTTGCCGGATGCCGATATTGCGCCTGTGCGCCGTGCCGATGGTTCGGGCACCACCTTCAACTTCACCAATTACCTGAGTCGGGTCCATCCTGAATGGAAAGCTAAAGTGGGCGAGGGTACAGCGGTGAATTGGCCGGTGGGCGCGGGTGGTAAGGGAAATGAAGGCGTGGCTTCGTTTGTGAATCGCTTGCCTAATTCGATTGGCTATGTGGAGTATGCGTACGTCAAGCAAAACAAGATGACTTACACCCAAATGAAGAACAAAGACGGCGTGTTTGTGTCACCTAGCGAAGAAGCTTTCAAGGCCGCAGCAGCGGGTGCTGATTGGAACAAGTCGTTTTATCAGCTGATCACCGACCAGCCGGGCAAAGGCACTTGGCCTATTTCTACAGCCACGTTCATTCTGATGCACACGGTTCAGGATAAGCCTGCCCAAGCCACTGAAGCTTTCAAATTTTTCAATTGGGCATTCAAGAATGGTGACAAATCTGCGGTCAGTCTGGACTATGTGCCTTTGCCTGACAGTGTGGTGGCCATCATCGAAAAATCATGGGGCAATGTGAAAGATACTGCTGGCAAGCCAGTAGCCTTGAAATAAGTCGTTATCGGGGAAGTTTGACCATCTGAAGCGCTTGCCATGTCTACTACACTTTCAGCCGAAGAAATGTCTTTAAATTCAACTGAAACATACGCCGGACCTGCCATGACCCAAGCTGCTTCTGTCAAACGGGCCCCTTCAAGTCCCTGGGCTGACCGCGTTTTTGCCTGGCTTGCCAAGGGTGCAGCGTTGTTAACCCTGGGTCTCTTGATTGCCATTCTGGGGTCATTGACGGTGGGTGCCTGGCCCGCCATTGACAAGTATGGACTGAGTTTTTTGGCCACGGCCACCTGGGATCCCGTCAAAGAAGAGTTCGGCGGCCTGGTCATGATCTACGGCACGGTGATGACCTCGCTCATTGCCCTGATGATTGCGGTGCCGGTCAGTTTCGGTATCGCGATATTTTTAACGGAGTTGTCGCCTGCCTGGTTGAAGCGTCCATTGGGCACGGCCATCGAGCTGCTGGCAGCCATCCCTTCTATCGTTTACGGCATGTGGGGGCTGTTGGTGTTTGGGCCGATTTTGGCAACTTACGTACAACAGCCGTTGCAAGCCCTTTTCAAGGGGGTGCCCTATCTTGAAGCGCTGTTTTCTGGTCCGCCCGTAGGCATTGGTATTTTGTCGGCCGGCATCATTTTGGCCATCATGATCATTCCTTTCATTGCAGCGGTGATGCGTGATGTGTTCGAAGTAACCCCCACGTTGCTCAAGGAATCAGCCTATGGCTTGGGTGCAACCACTTGGGAGGTGGTCTCCACAGTGGTGCTGCCGTACACCAAGGCGGGTGTGGTTGGCGGTGTCATGCTGGGTTTGGGGCGCGCCATTGGCGAGACCATGGCGGTCACGTTTGTAATTGGGAACTTCAATCAATTGGATTCTTTGAGCCTGTTTCAGGCGGCTAACAGCATCACTTCTGCGCTGGCCAATGAGTTCGCCGAAGCTGGTGAAGGCTTGCACCAGGCTTCATTGATGTACCTTGGTCTGGTCTTGTTTTTCATCACGTTTGTGGTGCTGTCATTGTCCAAACTGTTGTTGAGTCAGTTGAAAAAAGGCGAGGGCGCAAAAGCATGACCACCAGTGAAATTTTGCTGCGCGCGGCGGCACTCACCGAGATGCGCAAACAACGCTACGCCCAGCGCAAGCGGGTCAATCAACTGGCCTTGGTGCTGTCCATGCTGGCCATTGCATTTGGTCTATTTTGGTTGTTCTGGATTTTGTTTGAAACTGTGCGGCTGGGGTTTTCTGGCTTGACACTCACCGTGTTGACTGAAATGACCCCTGCGCCCAATGATGTTGGCGGTTTGGCCAATGCCATTTACGGGTCGTTTCTGATGGTGTGTTTGGCCACCTTCATTGGCACGCCGATTGGCGTGATGGCGGGTATTTACCTAGCCGAGTTCGAGCCCAAGAGCGCTTTGGCGGCCACCACACGGTTTGTCAATGACATTTTGTTGTCGGCGCCCTCGATTGTGATCGGCCTATTTGTGTATACCGTGGTGGTCACCCGATTCAAAACATTCTCTGGTTACGCCGGTGTTGCATCGCTGACCCTGATTGTGATTCCAGTGGTAATTCGCACCACAGAGAACATGCTGCAGCTGGTGCCAGCAGGTTTGCGTGAGGCGGCGTATGCGCTCGGAGCACCCAAATGGAAAGTGATTTTGAGCATCACCATGCGTTGTGCACGTGCCGGTGTGGTGACAGGTATTTTGCTTGCTGTGGCGCGTATTGCCGGGGAAACTGCACCGCTGTTGTTCACCGCCCTGAGTAACCAGTTCTGGACCTCCAATCTTGGGGAGCCGATGGCGAGTTTGCCGGTGACCATCTTTAAATTTGCCATGAGTCCGTATGAAAACTGGCAACAGTTGGCGTGGGCTGGCGTATTTCTGATTACCTTGGCGGTTTTGGCGCTCAATGTGCTTGCGCGGGTATTGACGCGCACCAAAGTTTGATACGAATTGGTTGAATTTGAAAAGGTTTCGAATGATGTCTGTAAACACGCCAGAAAAAAAAGAGTCGTCAAAAATCACGGTCAACAATCTTGATTTTTTTTACGGCAACTTCCATGCCCTGAAAAACATCAATCTGGAGATTCCTGAAAACAAAGTCACGGCCTTCATTGGACCGTCGGGTTGCGGCAAGTCGACCTTGCTGCGGGTGTTCAACCGCATGTTTGAGTTGTATCCGGAGCAACGTGCTCAAGGGGAAGTGATTCTAGACGGTGAAAACCTGTTGACCAGCAAACAGGATGTGGCGCTGTTGCGCGCCAAGGTGGGCATGGTGTTTCAGAAGCCCACGCCGTTTCCGATGTCGATCTTTGACAACATCGCCTTTGGTGTGAAGTTGTTTGAGTCGCTCAACGCCTCAGACATGGAGGAGCGTGTGGAGTGGGCGCTGCGCAAAGCCGCATTGTGGACAGAAGTTAAAGACAAGCTCAAACAAAGTGGCTCCAGCCTGTCTGGCGGGCAGCAACAGCGTCTGTGCATTGCCCGTGGCATAGCGATCAAGCCAGAGGTGTTGCTGCTCGATGAACCCTGCTCGGCACTGGATCCGATTTCAACGGCCAAAATTGAAGAACTCATCATCGAACTCAAAGCGGACTACACGGTCGTGATCGTGACGCACAACATGCAGCAGGCAGCGCGCTGCAGTGATTACACCGCCTACATGTATTTGGGGGACTTGGTTGAATTTGGCGCCACCGAGCAAATATTTTTCAAACCCAATCGGCAAGAGACAGAGGATTACATCACCGGTCGTTTCGGTTGATAGTGGTTCACGCGATGTATAAGGTCTTGCCATCATTTGTTATTTTTTCTAGGACCACTCATGCCTGAAAAACATCTCTCAAGCCAGTTCGACAGTGAACTGGGTTCTGTTTCAACCCGCGTCATGGAAATGGGTGGATTGGTGGAGCAGCAAATTCACCAAGCGATATTTGCGTTGTCGCAGTTCAGCATCGAGGTGGCCAATGAAGTCGCCATTACTGAGAACAGAGTGAATGCCATGGAGGTTGACATTGACCGAGATCTGTCAAGCATCATTGCCAGACGTCAGCCTACAGCACGTGATTTGCGCTTGCTTATGGCCATTTCTAAAACCACGGCCAACCTGGAGCGCGTTGGTGACGAGGCTGCAAAAATTGCCCGTATGGTGTGTTCCATTATCCAAAGCGGCGCCACGCGTTCCCTGCCCAGCTCAGAGTTGCGCGTAGCCTCTGAAATGGCGTCAGGTCAATTGCGAAAGGCGCTGGATGCGTTTGCACGTCTTGATACCACTGCTGCGCTGGCCATTCTTAAGGAAGATGACCTGATTGACAAAGAATTTGATGGTTTTGTGCGAAAACTCATCACCTACATGATGGAAGACCCGCGCATGATTTCTCCCAGTTTGGATCTGCTCTTTTTGGCCAAGGCGATCGAACGTATTGGGGATCACGCCAAAAATATTGCTGAGCTGATCATCTACATCGTCAAAGGGGCGGACGTGAGACATGCCTCCATGGAGCAAATCGAGTCGGTGGTGAAATGAGACATTTGCCTGTGGTGTTGGTGGTTGAAGATGAACCAGCGATTG
>CAIOAQ010000327.1 GCA_903856025.1 uncultured beta proteobacterium | reverse complement strand
GGCCGCTGGCGTGGAAGTCCAGCTGCAGCGCAGCGCCATCGTGCAGGTGTTGCCCAAAGGCAGCGTCAAGTAAGACAGCTCGTTACGGTGTTATTCAAATAGCACCGGTGTTTCCCCGTTTGATGTCAGAAGGGCGATCATGAATCGTTACCCGGTTTGGAAGTACGTGATCTTGTTGATCGCGATGGTGGTGGGTGGGGTCTATGCCTTGCCTAACTTTTTTGGTGAATCGCCCGCGGTTCAGGTGTCGTCGGCCAAGCCCTTGGTCAAGGTGGATGCTGGCACGCTGGTTCAGGTGGAAGCAGCGATCAAAACAGCCGGCATCACAGCCGACTTGGTGGCGCTAGAGGGGTCGTCCATCAAGGTTCGGCTTGCCAGCACCGACGAACAGATCAAAGCCAAAGACGCGATTCAGAAAATTTTGGTGCCTGACGCTGGAAACCCCGGTTATGTCGTGGCGTTGAACCTGTTGACACGTTCGCCGCACTGGCTGTCGGCGCTGCACGCTGCGCCCATGTACTTGGGGCTGGATCTGCGTGGTGGGGTTCACTTCATGCTCCAGGTGGACATGCAGGCGGCGCTTACCAAGCGCGCCGAATCGCTTGCTGGCGATGCGCGCACCAGCCTGCGCGAGAAAGGCATTCGTCACAGCGGCATCAACCGCAACGGGCAGACTGTTGAAGTGCGCTTTCGGGATGCGGCCACCCTGGCTGCTGCCCAGGCCGTGTTTCAGGATCAGTTTCCCGATTTGCAAACTGTTGACGCGGCAGACGGTGCCGAGTTCAAGCTCACCGCCTCAATTAAGCCGGTCGCTGCTAGGCGCATTCAGGAACAAGCGATAAAACAAAACATCACCACGCTGCACAACCGGATCAACGAACTGGGGGTGGCCGAGCCGGTGATTCAGCAGCAGGGGCTGGATCGCATTGTGGTGCAATTGCCTGGCGTGCAGGACACCGCCAAGGCCAAGGATATTCTGGGTCGCACGGCCACACTTGAAGTGCGCATGGTCGATGAAAGCACCGAAGCGCGTGGTGCCGAACTGGGCACCGGGATGGTGCCATTCGGTTCGGAGCGTTACCTGGAACGCAGTGGCCAGCCCGTGATCGTCAAGAAGCAAGTGATTTTGACTGGCGAAAACCTGACCGACGCGCAACCTGGGTTTGACAGCCAGACGCAGGAGCCCACCGTCAACCTGAACCTGGATGCCAAAGGTACCCGCATATTCCGCGACATCACACGTGAAAACGTCGGTAAGCGCATGGCCATTTTGCTGTTTGAAAAAGGCAAGGGTGAAGTGGTCACGGCACCTGTGATTCGGACAGAAATTGGTGGCGGGCGCGTGCAAATTTCGGGCCGCATGACCACCATGGAAGCCAATGACACCGCCTTGCTGTTGCGCGCGGGATCCCTGGCGGCACCCATGGAAATCATCGAAGAAACCACCATTGGCCCCAGCTTAGGCGCGGAGAACATTGCCAAAGGCTTTTACAGCGTGGCCTGGGGCTTTCTCGCGGTAGCGACCTTCATGTGCCTGTATTACATGTTGTTTGGCATCTTCTCTAGCGTTGCGTTGGCTTTCAATCTGTTGCTGCTGGTCGCGGTGTTGTCCATGTTGCAAGCCACCCTGACATTGCCCGGCATGGCCGCCATGGCCTTGGTGCTGGGTATGGCGATTGACTCCAACGTGCTCATCAACGAGCGCATTCGTGAAGAATTGCGCAACGGGGCATCCGCACAAGCCGCGATTCATACCGGGTATGACCGTGCGTGGGCCACCATTTTTGACTCCAACATCACCACCCTGATTGCCGGTCTGGCTTTGTTGGCCTTTGGCTCAGGTCCGGTGCGTGGTTTCGCCGTAGTGCACTGTCTGGGCATCATGACCAGCATGTTCTCGGGTGTGTTTTTCTCCCGCGGGGTGGTCAATTTCTGGTATGGCAGTAGGAATCGTCTGAAAACAGTGTCCATTGGCACCGTCTGGCGACCCGATGGGGGCACGGCCCTTCCTACCGAACAGGAGCAATAAGCATGGAATTCTTTCGAATCAAACGTGACATCCCGTTCATGCGCCATGCGCTGGTGTTCAACCTGGTGTCACTCATCACCTTTCTGGCAGCCGTGTTTTTCCTGTTCTCGCGGGGGTTGCATCTGTCTGTGGAGTTCACGGGTGGTACCTTGCTTGAAGTGACCTATACACAGCCGGCGGATCTGGCTTCGGTGCGCGACACCGTGGCCAAACTTGGGTTTGCCGATGTGCAGGTGCAAAATTTTGGTACGGCACGCGACGTGCTGATCCGTTTGCCGGTGCAAAAGGGCGTGAGCTCAGCGCAACAAAGCAACCAGGTGATGGCTGCCCTGCAAGCCGTGGATGCCGGTGCTGGCATGCGCCGCACCGAATTTGTTGGTCCGCAGGTGGGCGACGAATTGGCCGCTGACGGCCTCAAGGCACTGGCCTTTGTGGTGGTCGGCATCATGATTTACCTTGCGGTCCGTTTTGAGTGGAAATTCGCGGTGGCGGCCATCATCGCCAATTTGCACGACGTGATCATCATTCTTGGGTTTTTTGCGTTCTTTCAATGGGAATTTTCGCTTCCGGTGCTGGCTGCTGTGTTGGCCGTTTTGGGTTATTCGGTCAATGAGTCGGTGGTTATTTTTGACCGAATCCGCGAAAACTTTCGCCGCTATCGCAAGATGTCCACGGTGGAGATCATCAACAACGCCATCACCTCGACCATCAGCCGTACCATCATCACCCACGG
>CAIOAQ010000326.1 GCA_903856025.1 uncultured beta proteobacterium | reverse complement strand
GGTCTGGGCGGCTTGCTGGGGTCTGGGCGCACCGAGTTGGCGCGTTTGCTGTTTGGTCTGGATGAGCATGATGCCGGTGAACTGGTGGTGCAAGACAAGCCGGTGAAGATGGATTCACCCGTGCAGGCGATTCGCTTGGGGCTGGGGCTGTGCCCTGAAGACCGCAAGGCTGAGGGCATCATCGGGGAGCTTTCGGTACGCGAAAACATTGCGCTTGCCTTGCAGGCACGCCAAGGTCTGTGGCCCTGCATTTCACGGGCCAAGCAAACTGAAATGGCCGAGTATTACGTCAAAAAACTGGGGATCAAAACCAGCAGCATGGATGCTCCTATTGGTCAGCTCTCGGGCGGTAACCAGCAAAAGGCGGTGTTGGGTCGCTGGCTGGCGACCAAGCCCAGCTTGCTGATTCTGGACGAACCCACCCGCGGCATTGACATCGCGGCGAAACAGGAAATCATGAACGAAATATTGGTATTGGCAAAAGAGGGCATGGCGGTGCTGTTCATTTCCTCTGAAATGGAAGAAGTGGTGCGCCTGTCAGACCGTATTGTGGTGATGCGTGACCGTGCCAAGGTGGGCGAACTACCTGCAGGCACCGATGGCCATGCGGTCTACGCCATGATTGCGGGGCAAGCATGAGCACATCTGCGCCTCTCTCTTTGTGGCCGCGGGTACAGTCGCATCCCCTGTTGTGGCCGTTGGTGACACTGACGCTGATTTTGATGGTCAACGCCAGCCTGAATCCCGGATTTTGGATGCTGCAGTGGCGTGATGGTCACCTCTATGGCAGTGTGATCGACATCCTGAACCGTGCCTCGCCGCTGATGCTGGTGGCCCTGGGCATGACCCTGGTGATTGCCACACGTGGCATTGACATTTCGGTGGGGGCTATTGTGGCGATCAGCGCCGCAGTGGCGGCCTTGATGGTGGGGGGGACGTTGGTGATCAACGATGGGGTGGCACAGCATGTGAGCCGTTTCCCGATGTGGGTGGCCATCAGTTGTGCGCTGCTTACCGCCTTGGGATGTGGCCTGTGGAATGGCGTGCTGGTGGCCAAAATTGGCTTGCAGCCCATCATTGCCACGCTGATCCTGATGGTGGCCGGTCGTGGCGTGGCCCAGCTCCTGACCGATGGGCAAATTGTCACGGTGTATTACCCGCCTTATTTTTACATTGGCAGCGGCTACCTGTGGGGTTTGCCGTTTGCCTTGTTCATTGCTGCATTTGTGTATTTGATGATGCATCTGGCGGTCACGCGCACCGCGCTGGGCCTGTTTATCCAGGCCATTGGCATCAACCCCGCAGCTGCTCGTCTGGCGGGTGTGCGTGAGCGGCTGATCAGCATCTGCGTGTATGCGTTTTGCGGACTCACCGCCGGCGTGGCGGGGCTCATCATCAGCTCCAACGTGAAAAGCGCGGATGGCAACAACGCGGGCAACCTGCTGGAACTGGATGCCATTTTGGCGGTGACGCTGGGCGGCACCTTGTTGACTGGGGGGCGCTTCAGCCTGGCAGGTAGCATGATTGGTGCGCTCATTATCCAGACACTGACCTCCACCATCTATTCCATTGGTGTACCCCCTGAAATCAACCTGGTGGTGAAAGCCGCCGTGGTGTTTGTGGTCATGCTCATGCAGTCGGCGGAGTTTCGCCGTGCGGTGCGTGGCTGGGTGGTGCGTCCTGGCGTTGGGAGTCACGCATGAAATTGGCAAGCAAATACATTCCTTTGGCGGCCACGGTGTCGCTGTTCGCGGCCATGTCGGTGTTTGGCTCGGTGTCATACAACGGGTTCTTCTCGGCACAGGTGTTCTTGAACCTGCTGATTGACAACGCCTTTTTGGTCATTGTGGCCGTAGGCATGACCTTTGTGATTCTGTCCGGGGGCATTGACCTGTCGGTGGGGTCGGTGGTGGCGTTGAGCACCATCGTGCTAGCCAAACTGGTGGAACATTTTCACTGGAGTTTGTTGCTGGCGATTCCGCTGGTGTTGTGCATGGGGGCGCTGTTTGGTGCTTTCATGGGCTGGCTGATCCAACGCTTTCGCCTGCAGCCCTTCATCGTGACCCTGGCGGGTATGTTCCTGGCCCGGGGGCTGTGCTACCTGATCAGCATCGACTCGATCAGCATCACCGATCCGGTCTACACCCTGCTGGCGCAAACGCGCATCCATCTGTGGGCTGAAGGCCCCATGCTGTCCATCAGTGCCGTGTTGGCCGTGGTGGTGTTGGTGGTGGCCATGTTTTTTGCACACAGCACCCAATTTGGCCGCACCGTGTATGCCATTGGCGGCTCCGAGTCTTCGGCGGTGTTGATGGGTTTGCCCGTGGCACGCACCAATGTGAGCGTTTACGCACTGAGTGGTTTTTGTGCTGCCCTGGGTGGTGTGGTGTTCACCTTCTACATGCTGTCGGGTTATGGCTTGCACGCCGTGGGGTTGGAGCTAGACGCAATTGCCGCCGTGGTGATTGGTGGCACCTTGCTCAGTGGTGGGGTTGGTTATATGCTGGGCACACTCTTTGGGGTGTTGACCCTGGGAATCATCCAGACCCTGATCATGTTTGACGGCTCGCTCAGCTCCTGGTGGACACGCATCGTGATTGGTGCGTTGTTGTTCGTGTTCTGTGTGTTGCAGCGGGTGTTTGAGTCGGGGCGAAAATAGCCCTGATGGATGACTTTGTTATGGAAAATATATGCCTATAGCCCCCGTTGAATATGCGTAAGCAGCTCCTAAATAGATAGTATCCTAGAGAAAAATTAGTCATGCAATACAGACCCCTTGGCCGTACCGGCTGGAACATTTCTACTGTGAGTTTTGGCGCCTGGGCCATTGGTGGCACCTGGGGCTCGGTGGATGATGCGGACTCCATGGCCGCGCTGCACCGTGCGCTGGATCTGGGTGTGAACTTCTTTGACACCGCCGACGTGTATGGCGATGGGCGCAGCGAACGCCTCTTGGCGCGCCTGCGCAAGGAGCGCGGTGAGCCGTTTTACGTGGCCAGCAAAGCGGGCCGTCGCCTGGACCCCCATGTGGCCAGTGGCTACAACCGCGCCAACCTCACGGCTTTTGTCGAACGCAGCCTGCAAAACCTGAACACCGAAGCCATCGACCTGCTGCAACTGCACTGCCCACCCACCGAGGTGTTTTACATGCCCGAGGTGTTTGGTGTGTTGGACGATCTGGTCAAGGTCGGCAAGTTGCGCCACTACGGCGTGAGTGTGGAGAAGGTGGAAGAAGCCCTCAAGGCCATCGAATACCCCGGCGTGCAGAGTGTGCAAATCATCTACAACCTGTTTCGCCAGCGCCCGGCCGAGCTGTTGTTTGAGCAAACCCAAAAACGTGGCGTGGGCATTCTGGCACGTCTGCCGCTGTCATCGGGTTTGCTCAGCGGCAAGATGAGTGCGCAAAGCACGTTTTCGTCAGACGACCACCGTGGCTTCAACCGCGAGGGAGCAGCGTTCGACAAAGGCGAGACGTTCTCTGGGCTGGATTTCAACGTCGGCTTGCAGGCGGTGGAGGCTATGCGCGCCCTTGTGCCCGCAGGGCAGAGCATGGCGCAGATGGCCTTGCGCTGGATCCAGATGAACCCAGCCGTGACCTGCACCATCCCCGGCGGAAAGAACCCCGCCCAGGTGGCTGACAACGTGGCCGCCGCCGACTTGCCCCCCTTGCCGCCAGCCACCATGCAGGCTCTGGCTGACGTTTACGACCGCTTTGCCAAACCATTGGTGCACCAGCGTTGGTGATCAGGCTTTGATGCAGGGTGCATGAGCCTCTAGCCCATGAAGATACTTGACCAAGTGCTACATAAAAAATAGTGTTTGGCGCATGGATGGGTGCGCAGACCGCGGCTACTTATCCGTCGCCCGTGTCCCCGGCGGTCAGGTCGGGGTGTGGAAGCGCCATTCCACATGCAGCGTCAGGCTTTCGCCAGTGTGAAGCACGCGCAGGCCAGGGTGCCCCGGCACGTGGAAGGCATCAATGGGGTGGGTTACGGGCTCAAAACAGAAAGCTGGTCCAACTGGGGGGCGGTAGAGTAGGTTGTAGCCGTCGTTTTGCCCGCGTTGCTCAATTTCTGGCACGGCCATGGTCAGCTTCAACTGGTGCTCGGGCCAGGTGATGCTGGCGTGGCCAGACCAGCCGGTGTAGGCGTTGTCGATCAAGGTGCCGTTGACTTCCATGCCAGCGCTCGGGTTCCAGCCGGGCGGGAAGTCTGTGGTGTGTTGGGTGGGCAGTGGGTCAGCACCGCTGAGCCAAACCCCCTGCACCGGGGCGGTGAGTCGGGTGGTGGCTGAACGCAAAAACCAGGGGTGTTGACCCAAGCCGTAGGGCAGGGAGCCTTCACCGGTGTGGGTGACGGTCAGGGTTTGGTCCATGCCATCGTCACGCAGCACAAAGCGTTGCAATGCATGGTAGGTGTAGGGGTTGCCTTCATAGGCAAGGGAGGTCAGCGTCATCTCCAGCGTGTTGTCTGCACTTTGGTGGATGCTCCAGGGTTGCAGCCAGCCATCACCGTGAATGGGGTAGGGTTCACCGACCCGGTTGGGGGTCATGGGGTAGTGCTTGCCATCATGGTCAAACCCCCCTGTGCTGATGCGATTAGACCAGGGCACCATGGGGAACGAGGCCAGTGTGTAGCGATCCGTGTCGCCCGCCCAGGGGCGCCACACATCCAGCTTGCCTGAGTTGCGATCCAACTGCCAGGCGGCAACCCCGCCGCCCAGTGTGGGCACCAGGCCCAGGTGCTGCCCGGCGTGGTGCAGCCAGTGAATGGTGTGAGGTGTTGGAGTCATGGTTTCACGTTAACGGTATGAAAGTTGTTGCAACGGGGCTGCGCTGGACAGGCGGTTTGTGGAGGGCCGTCCGGCGAACGTCTGGATGTCTGATGCGCCCAGCTTGAACACGGTGACGGCCTGCACCAACTCATTGGCCTGGTTTTGCAGACTGCTGGCGGCGGCGGCCATCTGCTCGACCAGCGCGGCATTTTGTTGGGTGGCATGGTCCATGTGGGTGATGGCATCGCCTATCTGGGAAACGCCGGAGGCCTGCTGTGTGCTGGCGGCGCTGATTTCGCCCATGATGTCCGTGACCCGCTGGATGGCGCTGACCACTTCGGCCATGGTGGTGCCGGCTTGGTCGGCCAGGGTGGTGCCTTGCTCGACACGCCCGACACTCTCATCAATGAGGAGTTTGATCTCTTTGGCCGCCTGTGCGCTGCGCCCAGCCAGCAAGCGCACTTCAGAGGCCACCACGGCAAAGCCACGGCCCTGTTCCCCGGCACGGGCCGCTTCCACCGCCGCGTTGAGTGCCAGGATGTTGGTCTGGAAGGCAATGCCGTCGATGAGGCTGATGATGTCAGCAATCTTGCGTGACGATTCGGTGATGCCTTTCATGGTGGACACGACTTGGCTTACCACTTTCCCGCCATCGAGTGCGACTCGGGAGGCATTCATGGCCAACTGGTTGGCTTGACGCGCACTGTCTGCATTTTGTTTGACGGTGCCACCCAATTGATCCATGGATGCGGTTGTTTGCTGCAACGCACTGGCCTGTTGTTCGGTGCGTGCAGACAGGTCATTGTTGCCTTGGGCAATTTCTGCACTGGCGGTGGCCACGCTCTCGGAGCCTTGGCGGACATGGCTGACCACGTCCACCAGGCTTTGCCGCATGCGCTGCAGGGCGCTGAGCAATTGGCCGGTCTCACTGAGGGAATTGACTTCTGTGGCGTGCGAGAGGTCACCCTGGGCAATCTGACTGGCCATGAGCACGGCCTGGTTGATGGGGGCTGTGACTGAGCGAATCAGCCACATTCCGGCAGCGATGGCTAGGATCAAACAGGCCAATAAAACCCCCAGCATGGTGTTGCGGGCGGTGGTGTACGTTGTGGCGCTTGCCATACTGGCTGCCATGGCCCCTTGGTGATTGATTTCCAACAACTGTGTGATGTTGGTGTTCAGGCGGTTGAACAATTGCTGCGACTCGCCCTCCAGCAGCTTGCGAGCCGGAAATTTCTCACGCTTGGTGGACATGTCGACGATCTGGTGACTGGTCACCAGGTATTGCTTCAAGTCCACGGCAAAAGTGTCGTGTTGTTTTTTCTCAGCTTCATTGCGGATGGACTGCGCGTAGGCCTGATGGCTTTTTTCAAGGTCTGTCAGTGTTTGTCCAATGGTTTTTTCAATCGTG
>CAIOAQ010000325.1 GCA_903856025.1 uncultured beta proteobacterium | reverse complement strand
TACATTCCGTGTTGACCAGGGGTAGCACAAGCGGATCGAATTTCCCGTCTGCTGGGGAGACTGCGCCGTAGGCATAGGTGTACTGGTACGTGAGCATGGCTTTGACCATGGGGCGCATGGGACGACGCGCCCAGCAATAGCGCGTGTCGCTGATGCGTCCAAACCTGGCTTCGTCCTGGAACATCAGACGCGTTGGCCGCACATGGACAAAGCTCTTTATGACTTCGTCCAAAGCGCCGGGGAGTTTTTTTTCCAGTCCTCGCGTGCCTCGGGGTCTCCCTGCGGGTGATAGGTATCCGGGGCAAGCTTGCGCCAACCGTGACGTGCCAGCATGCGATACACCGTGGAGAGCGCCAGCACCTTGCCCAACTTGGCCTCAATAATCGGCTTGATTCTGGGAATTACCACCACACCACCGGTGGCTGCGTCGGGCAGGACATCATCCAAAATTTGCCGTTCACCTTCCAAATCGGTATTTGCCCTGTTTCGCAACAGTCGCTTGCTGCGAGGGGCTGCCATCTCGCCCGATGCCACCTTGGCGAAACGCGTGCGCATAGTGCACGTGGCACCACTGGAGCGACCAATGGCCAATGCCGTCTGCTCGATGCTCAGTCCCAACTCCAGGGGCAGCAGAACCGACTGCGCCAAACGCAAATCGTCCGCCGTGCGCGCTGTTTTCAACAGCTTGCGTGCCGCCTCAATGTGTTCTGCACCGCTCGCATTTCTGGCCATGATCTTCTCCCGTTGAAATCATGGCTATATTATTACTGTTTTTAATGCAAATTTGAATTGGGGACGGGAAACTTCAGCGGTACAAAGCTTGTGAAGCGATTTGATTCAATGTCATTTCGCCAACATCGAATTCACTGGGTTCAGGTCTTCGGCTTTCAGCGTGCCATTGGCTTGGCGCAACTTTAGATTTCCGACCAGTACATCGTAGCGTGCCTTGGCCAACTTGGCTTTGGTGTCATACAGTGCGGTTTGCGCGTTGAGCACATCAATGTTGATGCGCACACCCACTTGGTAACCCAGCTTGGTGGCATCCAGCGCGCTCTGGCTGGAGGCTTCAGCCGCTTCCAGCGCCTTGACTTGGCTCAGACCGGATTCCACGCCAAAGAAGGCGGCACGGGTGGACAGCGCCACACCACGTTGGGCGGCTTCGAGGTCGCTGCGTGCCTTGTCTTCCAGCGCCATGGTTTCTTTCACGCGATTCTGGATGGCAAAGCCTGCGAACAGTGGCAAGTTGAAGTTCAGTCCGATGGATGAAACGTTGGTTCGGTAATCCATGTGGGCGGAACTGGAGCCGTTGTTCTGGGTCACGGCGTAGCCGCCGACCAGATCGAGCGTCGGCTTGTGGCCTGCGCGTGCCTTGGCGGTTTCCAGTTTGGCCACGTCCAGGCCCAGCTTGGCCTGACTCACGAGGGGGTGGCTTTCTTCTGCCTGAGTAACCCATAGTGCTACATCATCAGGAGCTGTCTTGGCAATGATGACAGGGGCTAGAAGCTGTTTTGGCTCCGCATTTATTTTGCCAGTGAGTTGATCAAGTGTCAGCTTCTTGACGTGCAGATCGTTCTCGGCAGCAATTTCCTGCGCCAGCACCAAATCGAATCTGGCTTGCGCTTCACGGGTGTCGGTGATGGTGGCGGTGCCCACTTCAAAATTGCGCTTGGCCGATGCCAGTTGTTCGGATACGGCGGTTTTTTGAGCCTGGACAAGGTTCAGGTTGTCGGACGCGGCCAGTACGTCAAAGTAGGCCTGGCTGACCCGCACGATCAGGTCCTGGTCGGCAAGCTGTAACTGCGCTTTCGAAATGTCTGCAGACTTCTTTCCTTGTTCGGCAATCGCTACGTTGGCCGGGCGGTAAAGTGGCTGGCTGGCGCTGAGTGTGGCGGATTGGGTGCCGTAGTTGGTTTCAAAAGCAGCTACATCGCTACCAACGTCGGTGCGGCTGGTGCCCATCGCGAGGCCGACGGAGGGCAGCAGCGCCGCTTTGGCTTGCTCGGCCTTGGACAGATTAGCGTCATATTGCGACTTGGCTGATTGGTAGCTTGCATCAAAGCCGCGCGCCGCGTCATACAACTCCACCAAACTTTGTGCTTGGGCAGGGAGCGCAAAGGCGGCGCTGAACGCCAAAACCAGGGGGAGCGGACGAAAGTTCATCATGGTGCGTCTCAGGTGAATGGCCAAAAAGATGGTGTGCAGAGGGTTCAATAGCGCGGCACACTGGGGTCAATTTCAGCCGACCAGGCATTGATGCCGCCAGCGATGTTGACTACGTGCTTGAAACCATGCGCTTCTAAAAAATTGGCCACTTGCATGCTGCGCCCACCATGGTGGCACAAGCACGCCACGGGTTGGTTGGGGTCTAGCTCTGACAAGCGCGGCGGGATCACTCCCATCGGGATGGTGATCAGCTCAAAGCCATCGGCCTTGATGCTTGCCGCAGCCAGCTCTGAAGGTTCGCGCACATCCAGCACCACCGGGCTGCCATGACCACGTACCGTGTCAAGCCAGTTCTTGAGTTGCAGCGGGCGGATGTGTTGGACCATGTTCAGAATTTGAAAGTACTGGGCTGTGGAAAGTTGACCAGGCGAGGGGTGTTGTCTTCCCACTTGCTGGACACGGTGAAGTTGGTGCCGCTGGTGCGTGTGATGGTTTGTGCGTGCATGATGGGCTCATCGCCCACAATGGCCACCAAACGCCCGCCTACCTTGAGCAAGTCCAGCAATGCCTTCGGCACTTCAGCCACCGATCCACCCAGCATGATGACATCAAAAGGGGCTTCGGCTGGCGTGCCCTTTGAGCCGTCAGCTACCCGAACTTCCACGTTGGAGATGCCAGCACGTTGCAGGTTGGCACGCGCAAAATCAGCAATTTCGGGGTTGATTTCAAGCGAGATCACGCGTTGTGCCTGTTTGGCCATCATGGCTGCCAGGAAGCCGGAGCCTGTGCCGATTTCGAGAACCTTGTCGGTAGGTTGAAGGGCTGCATCTTGCAGCAACCTGGCTTGAACCCGAGGAGCCAGCATCGCTTGCCCACCGGGTAACGCAATGGCGATGTCAGAGAAGGCCAGGGATTTTTGTGCCAGGGGTACAAAATCTTCCCGCTTGACGCTGGCCAAGAGGCCAAGCACCGCCGAGTCGCCGACGTTCCACGGGCGAATCTGTTGCTCGATCATGTTGAAGCGGGCTTGTTCGACGTTTTGCAAGTTCATTAGGTACTCCAGGGGGTATGTTAACGGAATCTTTCGATTTTACCTGTTGGGCGCTTTATAGACTTTTGGTTTGTGGGGTTGTTACGGGTTGTTTACGCCAGAATTTGGCCAATCCTTGAGCCAGATCATCCATGTAACAGTACACCACAGGCACCACCACCAAGGTCAGCAGTGACGAGGTGATGACACCGCCAATCACCGCTTGTCCCATGGGTGCGCGCATTTCTGCACCTTCGGACAGGGCAAAGGCCAGCGGAACCATACCAAAAATCATGGCCAGTGTGGTCATCAAAATCGGGCGTAGCCTGACCCGCGCCGCCATCATCAGTGCATCGTGGCGGTTCATGCCGTCCTCGCGGGCACGGATGGCAAAGTCCACCAGCAAAATCGCATTTTTGGTTACCAGACCCATCAGCATCACCACGCCAATCACAGAGAACATGGACAGGGTCGAGTTGAACATCATCAGTGCCAGCACCACGCCAATCAGGGTCAACGGCAACGCAGTCATCAGAGCCAGGGGCTGAAAAAAGCTCTTGAACTGGCTGGCGAGCACCATGTAGATAAAAATCACCGCCATCAACAGCGCCGACAGGGCATAGCCGAAAGCTTCAGCCATGTCTTTGACGGAGCCACTGAACTTGTAGCCATAACCCGGTGGCATGGCGATGCTGTCCATGGCGATTTTGATGTCGGCGGACACTTCGCCAGCTGAACGACCAGACACATTGCCAGTGATGGCCACTTCACGCGTCAGATCGCGTCGGTTGATCTGGTTGCTGCCGGTCGATTCCACCACACGGGCCACTTGGTCGAGTCGGACCACGCGGGCACTGCCGTCGGCTTGTACACCCACGGTGAAGGGCAGCGCCGCCAGGTCTTGCGGCTGGTTGCGCGACTGCGGCGACAGGCGCACATTCACATCGTAGGTCTGGTCGTCCGGTGCCCGCCAGTTGCCCACGGTTTGACCAGCCACCAGCGTGCGCAGGCTGCTGCCGATTTGCGCTACGCTCAAGCCAAGGTCTGAAACAGCATCACGGCGCAGCTGCACGTCCAGCGTTGGTTTGTCTGCTTTGAGGGTGGTGTCGATGTCCACGAAGCCTGGAATTTGTTGGATCTTTTCAAGGGCAAGTGCATTCAACCGAGACAGCTCACCGAGATCCGGGCCCTGGATAGAAAACAGGATTTGTTTTTGCCCGCCCACCGGGTCGAGCAAACCGACATGGGTGACGGTGATGCCCGGTACCTCGCGCAGGCGCTGGCGCAGCACGGTGGACATGGCATCGACGTTGCGCTTGCGCAGATGGCGGTCCACCAACCGGATGTAGATGCTGGCGTACATCTTGCCCGGGGCGCTGCCGGTGTTGATGGTGGTCAACGTGTAATTGACCTCAGGAAACGAACGCAAGATGCCTTCGACCTGACGCGCCCGCGCTTCGGTAACTTCAAGCGACGAGCCCACCGGCGTATTGAATGTCAGGTTGGTTTCTGAAAAATCGGACTTGGGTACAAACTCGGTGCCCAACAGCGGCACCAGTGCCAGGCTGCTGATGAAAATGGCGACGGCCAGCAGGACGGTGCTGAGTTTGTGATCCAGAGCCCACCGCAAAATTCCCTGATAGATTTCGGCCAGCCGTTCAGTGCCCACATCGAAAAGGTAAGTGACACGTCCAATGGTTCTGTCGTACCAGTTGCGCGGCGCGTGGTGCTGGCCTTGCGCCTCGATACTGGGGTCAT
>CAIOAQ010000324.1 GCA_903856025.1 uncultured beta proteobacterium | reverse complement strand
CTGCATTGCCGCCGCATCCAGCCGCGTGGCCTTCATCAACACCGGCTTCCTGGACCGCACCGGCGACGAAATGCACAGCGCCATGCAAGGTGGCCCGATGATCCGCAAGGGCGACATGAAAACCAGCGCATGGATTGCCGCCTATGAGCGCAACAACGTGCTGGTGGGTTTGAAGTGTGGCCTGCGCGGCAAGGCGCAAATTGGCAAAGGCATGTGGGCCATGCCCGACCTGATGAAAGCCATGCTGGAACAAAAGATTGGCCACCCCCGCGCTGGCGCCAACACCGCCTGGGTGCCCAGCCCGACCGGTGCCACGCTGCACGCCTTGCACTACCACCAGGTGCTGGTGAAAGACGTGCAAAAAGACATGGAAAAAATCAACGCTGACAAACTGCGTAACGAGCTGTTGGCCGGCTTGCTGCAAGTACCGGTGGCGGCACAAGCCAACTGGTCTGAGACCGAGAAACAACAAGAGTTGGACAACAACATCCAGGGCATTCTGGGCTACGTGGTGCGCTGGGTGGACCAGGGCGTAGGCTGCTCCAAGGTGCCTGACATCCACAACATCGGCCTGATGGAAGACCGTGCCACGCTGCGCATCAGCAGCCAGCACGTGGCCAACTGGCTGCACCACGGCGTGGTGACCGAGGCACAAGTTAAAGCCACCTTCGAGCGCATGGCCGCCGTGGTGGATGGCCAGAACGCGGGCGATGCCGCTTACAAACCCATGGCCGGCCACTTTGACACCTCGATGGCCTACATGGCCGCCTGCGATCTGGTGTTCAAGGGCCTGGCCCAACCCAGCGGCTACACCGAGCCGCTGTTGCATGGCTGGCGGCTGAAGGTCAAGGCGGCCGCCCTTTGACAAGCCTGCTTTAACTGCTATTACTTGAATAGCTTTTAGCCCACAGAATACAAGGGCTAGAAGCTATTTTTATATACAGGAATTACATGTCGACACCTGCCACCTTTGAACCCAACGCCTGTCCTCTGTGTGGCCAGCCCAACCAGTGCGCCATGGAAGTCGAACGCACCACAGGCATACCGCAAGGACCTTGTTGGTGCAACCAGGCCACCTTCTCGCAAACCCTGCTGGACAAAGTACCCGACGAAGCACGGGGCAAAGCCTGTGTGTGTGCCGCGTGCACAAAGAAGGCCGACGAAAGTTAACAACCGGTCTTCGCAGCCGTCACCTTGGTGATGCAGGTGTCACGAACGGGTTGTGTCCATAAAATCCAGGTCTGGCGCCAGTTCATCGGTGGAAAGTACATCTGGGGACAGATCTTCCACCATCGCATGCAGCATCAGCAGGTCACGGAAGGCCGCCAGATCAAAGGTTTGACGCGGTTGCGCGTGAACGTCATGGAAAATGCAGGCGCTCAAGTACACCAGCGCTTCAGTTCGTGGCCACAGCGGGATCAGCTTTGACAGGACCTCAGGGTAATCTTCGATGTCTCTTCCCTGTACATTGAATGCTGGGAAACTGGGAATCACACCATTGAACAACTGGTGAAATACCGCGCAGCATTCCCTGAAATCACTTTTCAGACCCAGGGTTTGGTACAGCGCGAGCAAATCCAGATAGACCAGCGGATTGGGCTCCATACTTTCAACAATCTG
>CAIOAQ010000323.1 GCA_903856025.1 uncultured beta proteobacterium | reverse complement strand
CCGTAAAGGGGTGGTGCACCGCCATCCAGCGGTCAGACTCCTCGTCATGCTCGAACATCGGGAAGTCGACCACCCACAACGGTGCCCAGCGGCTCTCAAACAATCCGCTTTTCTTGCCAAATTCGCTGAGCCCAATTTTCAAGCGCAACGCGCCGATGGCATCGTTGACGACCTTTTCTTTGTCAGCACCAAAGAACAATATGTCGCCGTTTTGAGCGCAAGTGCGGGCTAGGATCTCAGCAATGGCCCGGTCATGCAGATTTTTGACCACAGGGCTTTGCAAACCTTCACGCCCCAGAGTCACATCATTGACCTTGATCCATGCCAAGCCCTTGGCACCGTAGATCTTGACGAACTCGCCGTAGTTATCAATCTCACTGCGACTGATCTCAGCACCACCTGGCACGCGCAATGCCACCACGCGACCACCCTTGGTGGTTGCAGGGGTTGAGAACACCTTGAAGTCCACATCGGCCATCACGTCGGTCAGCTCGGTAAATTCAAGCTTGATGCGCAAATCAGGCTTATCGGAACCAAAGCGCCGAGCGGCTTCTTGATAAGTCATGACCGGGAATTCACCCAGATCTACACCGAGGGTATTCTGGAACACGGTCTTGATCATGCCCTGGAACATGTCGCGAATGTCTTCTTCGGTCATGAACGAGGTTTCAATATCGATCTGCGTGAATTCAGGTTGACGATCAGCGCGCAAGTCCTCATCACGGAAACACTTGGTGATTTGGTAATAACGGTCAAACCCTGCCACCATCAACAACTGCTTGAACAGCTGTGGGCTTTGCGGCAACGCAAAGAAGTGCCCACTGTGCACACGACTTGGCACCAGATAGTCGCGAGCACCTTCAGGCGTGCTTTTGGTTAGCATGGGCGTTTCAATGTCCACAAAACCGTTGTTGTCGAGGAACTTGCGTACTTCCATGGCCACGCGGTAACGCAACATCAGGTTGTTTTGCATGTAGGGGCGGCGCAGATCCAGTACGCGGTGTGTCAACCGTGTGGTCTCGGACAGATTTTCTTCATCCAACTGGAACGGCGGTGTCACAGACGGATTGAGCACGATCAACTCGTGACACAAAACTTCAATCTTGCCGCTTTTGAGGTTGTCATTGACCGTTCCTTCAGGACGCGCACGCACCAGGCCTTTGACTTGAATGCAAAATTCGTTGCGAAGGTCCTCAGCAACCTTGAACATGTCAGCACGGTCAGGGTCACATACCACCTGAACAAAACCTTCACGGTCGCGAACGTCCACGAAAATCACGCCACCGTGGTCACGCCTGCGATTGACCCAGCCACACAGGGTCACGGTTTGACCCAGCAGGCTTTCATTTACCAGACCACAATAATGAGAACGCATTGCCATAAAAACTGCTTTCTAAAGCTGCCCTAAAAAAAAGCAGCGGATTGTCAAAAATTATTCAGACACCACACCCGCGTTTGAACCAGGTGCTACAGACCCCATTGAAATCACGTAGGTCAACGCCTCATCCACACTCATGTTGAGTTCAATCACGTCCCGGCGCGGCAGCATCAAGAAAAATCCGCTGGTCGGATTGGGAGTGGTGGGGACATAGACACTGACAAAATCTGCATCCAGATGTTTGGCGACTTCACCAACCGGGGTACCGGTTTGAAAAGCAATTGTCCAAGATCCAGCGCGTGGATATTGCACCAACAGCGCGGTACGAAAGGCGTTGCCATTGCTGGAAAACAGGGTGTCAGAAACCTTCTTGACGCTGTTGTAAATGGATTTGAATATCGGAATTCTGGTCAGTAAACGGTCCCACTGACGCAACCACCAACGCCCAGCCACATTGGAGACCAAAGCGCCGGTGATCAGCAAACCACCAAAAACAAGAACCACGCCCAGGCCGGGGATGTGTTTGAAAGGTTCAAGCAAACTCGAAATCGACTCAGGCATAACGGCCTGAATGCCAGAGAGCAAACCGACAAAAATTCCATCAAGCAAACCCACCAACCACAGCAACACCCAAGTGGTGATGGCCAAAGGCAACCAGACCAACAAGCCCGTCAGCAAATACTTTTTAAAAGGCACCATCAGCTACCGCTTTGGTTCTTAACTGTGACAGGCACAACCACCACCGCAACCACCAGATGCTGGTGCTGCAGTTTCAGTCTTGCTTACAGTGGTTTCCGGGGGGCTGGTTTTTGCATCTGTGGCGGTACCCGCCGCAACGGCTGGAGCCGAAGTGCTTGCGGTGCTCCCCCCCTTGAAATCGGTGGCATACCAACCTGATCCTTTCAGCTGAAAACCAGCCGCAGTCAACTGTTTCGAGAATGATGCTTGACCACACTGCGGGCAATCGGTCAGTAGTGGATCAGAAATCTTCTGCAACACGTCCTTGGCAAACCCGCAGGCATTGCATTTGTAGGCATAAATAGGCATGGTGTGTTCAGAGTGGAAGGTGAGTCGCAAAGCTAAGCATTATAAAGTCAGCCCCGACTCCAGGCGGCTAAAACACTAGAACAGTCGTACACGCACCAAAAGTTGGGTCACGAAAAGGCCCAGCAAAAAGCCCATACCGCAGTAAATGATGGTTTGCAGCAACCGGTTGGTCCGCTTTTGCTCTTTCAGCAACGCGCCAAAGTCAGCGCTACCTGCCGAGGCAGATGGGCGTTTTAGAAACTCCACCAGTAGCCTGGGCAGCTCAGGTAACAGCTTGGCATAGTGAGGGGCTTCATTGCGCAATTCGTCAAGCAATTTCTTGGGGCCGATCTGATCCACCATCCAGGTTTCCAGAAAGGGTTTGGCGGTATTCCAAAGATCGAGATTCGGGTCCAGGTCTCTTCCCAGTCCTTCAATATTAAGCAAAGTTTTTTGCAGTAACACCAACTGTGGCTGAATTTCGACCTGAAACCGACGTGATGTCTGAAACAGGCGCATCAACAACATGCCCAACGAGATTTCCTTCAGTGGGCGGTCAAAATAGGGTTCACACACGGTACGAATTGCCGATTCCAACTCGTCAACCCGTGTGGTCAACGGTGCCCAACCGGATTCAATGTGCAATTCAGCCACGCGTTTGTAGTCGCGCCGGAAAAAAGCGGTGAAATTTTGTGCCAGGTATTCTTTGTCAATCTCTGTGAGCGTGCCCACAATGCCAAAGTCCAGCGAGATGTAGCGCCCAAAGGTTGCAGGCTCCACGCTCACCTGGATATTGCCCGGATGCATATCGGCGTGAAAAAAACCATCCCGAAACACCTGTGTAAAAAAGATGGTGACCCCGTCACGCGCCAATTTTGGAATGTCAACGCCTGCGGCACGCAGCCTATCCACCTGGCTGATCGGAACACCCTTCATGCGCTCCATCACCAACACATCCGTCACACAGTAATCCCAGCAAATCTCTGGAATCATCACCAGGTCCAGATCGGCCATGTTGCGCCGCAACTGAGCCGCACTGGCCGCTTCACGCACCAGATCAAGCTCGTCATGCAAATACTTGTCAAACTCCGCGACAACTTCACGAGGCTTGAGGCGACGTCCATCTTCAGACAGACTTTCCACCCAACCTGCCATCATGCGCAACAGGTCCAGATCTTTGTCAATCACCTCTGCCATATTGGGCCGCAGTACCTTGACGGCCACATCGCGCTGCAGCCCCTGTTTATCTTTCAAGACAGCAAAGTGCACTTGTGCAATGGACGCACTGGCAATCGGCTCACGTTCGAAGGAAACAAATATGTCAGCTACAGACTTCTTGAACGCGCGTTCAATGATGGCAATGGCAACGTCGCTGGGAAACGGTGGCACCCGATCTTGCAATTTAGCCAACTCATCGGCAATATCCACCGGCAACAGGTCACGTCGCGTGGACAACACTTGTCCGAACTTGACAAAAATGGGCCCCAGGCTCTCAAGGGCCTGTCGAATACGTTGGCCCCGGGG
>CAIOAQ010000322.1 GCA_903856025.1 uncultured beta proteobacterium | reverse complement strand
TGGTGCTGTTGGGAGGATGTACTCGTATGGTGACGCGTTGCTGGCACGCGGTCCGTTCGCTGGCGCACCAACGCTTGCGTGCGCGAGCGAACAGACCGCAGGTGGCACCCGGGCTACGCTAGCCTGACGTTCGCAAACACACCTTGTTTGTGGCGCCAGCGCCATGGTTTAGCACCATGGCGACCATGCAACAAAAAGGAATCTCATGAAATACACCTCGCGCATCACCACTGGCCTGCTGGCCGTGGCCGCCTCTTTCACCCTGGCGACCGGCGCTCAAGCTCAAAATGCCACCCCAACTTATTCTTCCCTGTATGGCGCTGGTGGCGCGTACGTTGATCTGAACATCGGTCGTTCCGACTATTCACTCGACAACGGCATCGGTGTCTGGAATTCAGACCAAGGTGACACTGCCTACAGCGCCCATATCGGCAGCTATTTCAATGACAACATGGGCATGGAAATTGGATACACCGACTTCGGAACCGCCAACCGCGCAGGTGGCAGCACACGCGCCCGTGGCCTTAGCTTGAGCCTGGAAGGCAAATTCCCAGTGACGCCCGCCATGAATCTGCTTGGAAAAATCGGCACCACCTACAGCGACACGGATGTGTCCTCCGGCGTGGGCTCAGGCGTTGTGGCTGGCAATGCCACCGGCTTTGGCCTGTCGTATGGTTTGGGCGTCGACTACGCCTTTACCCCAAAGTGGTCGGCACTGCTGCAATACGAATCACATGACATGCAGTTTGCCGGTGATTCCCACGAGCGCATTGGCGTGACCACCCTGGGTATGCGTTACCACTATTGATGCCCCCTTGGTCAGTGCGATCGGTCTTACCGCAGAGGAGTACTAGACCGACCGTTAGTGGTAGCGCTTGCGTGCTGGCTTAAGCAGCGCCTTCACTACGCGGTGTGGCGCGGGCAATGATCGCTTCCGTGTTCATATTACGCGGCAGGTTGCCGTAGTTATGCAGACCATGTTGTCCCAGGCGCGATTGGCAAAATGCATCACCCACATAAGTGGGCGCATGCTGTACCAGCAAGGCGGCCTGAAGCGACAACGCCATGCGATCTACCAAATTGCGGGCTCGGTACTCGACATCACGCAGATCATGCAGATCGTTCTGCAGCGCCGCCACATAAGGGGCTAACAATGCATGGCCTCCCTTTGCCCTGGCCAATTCCCCAAAAAACACATCCATCACAGAAGGTGTCTTTTGCATGGCGCGCAACACATCCAGACACTGTACGTTGCCGCTGCCTTCCCAAATAGAGTTCACCGGTGACTCGCGGAACAGGCGCGGCATCATGCAGTCTTCCATCACACCGCTGCCACCTATGCATTCCATCGATTCGTAGGCATGGTTTGGCGTTCGCTTGCAAATCCAGTATTTGCCCACGGCGGTGACTAGGCGCACTAGCAGGTCTTCGTGTGCGTCGGAACGGTGATCCATGGCTCGCGCCATGCGCATAGTCAAAGTAGTAGCGGCTTCGCTTTCCAGCGCCAAATCGGCCAACACGTTTTGCATCAGCGGCTGCTGGTTTAGCAGCCTGCCAAAGGCAGATCGCTGGCCACAGTGGTGCAGCGCCTGGGAGACTGCCATGCGCATGCCCGCGCTGGAACCAATCATGCAGTCAAATCGAGTCATGCTCACCATCTCTATGATGTTGCGAACGCCACGGCCTTCCTCACCCACCATCCAGGCCAGGGCACCACGCAGCTCGGTTTCGCTGGACGCATTGGAGGCGTTACCCATCTTCTTCTTCAGTCGCAGTACCTCCATGGCATTCTTGCTGCCATCGGGCCGCCAACGCGGCAACAAGAAACAGGACAAACCGCCCGGTGCCTGTGCCAGCACCAGAAAGGCATCACACATGGGGGCAGACACAAAGTATTTGTGGCCTACCAGTTCATAGGCTTGGCCAGGACCGCCAACACCTAGCGGATAGGCTCGTGTGCTGTTGGTGCGTACATCCGAGCCTCCCTGTTTTTCCGTCATGGCCATGCCAATGGTCACGCCTTGCTTTTGTTCCACTGGCACATTGCGTGGGTCGTACACACGCGACGTGATCTTGGGTATCCAACTGTTGGCCAACTCCTGTTGCAGTTTCAAAGCAGGCACAGCAGCAAAGGTCATCGTGATGGGGCAACCGTGGCCAGCCTCCACCTGGCTGTGCAGGTAGAAGCGGGCCGCGCGTGCCACATGTGCGCCCACACCTGGCGCTGTCCAGGGCGAAGCCTGCAAGCCATGCGCAATGGAGGTTTGCATGAGTTGGTGGTAGGCGGGATGGAAACTCACTAAATCGATGCGCTTGCCAAATCGGTCATGGGTGTCGAACTCAGGTTTGTAGTGGTTGGCTAAACGCCCCAATTCCAGATAGTCAGCTGTACCGCACATCTGGCCGAAAGGCACCAGTCCGTCCTCCGCAGTTGTACCGCCTTCGCGATGCACAGCTTCCGTGAGCGCACGATCCTCGGTATACAGGTTGTAGTTCTGCAATTCATTGGAGAGATTGCTGAGTTCGTGGGTTTCAGCGCGGTGCTGGACACCGATATCTGTTTGCAAGTTCATTTGGTAATCTCTCATAGTTGTCATTTGAATGGAATTGTTTATCTCAACAACACCTGTCCGTTTCCAACGTTAAAGAAATCAATCGACTGCTGCAATTGCCCAGCCTGAGCAGACAATTCCTCGCTGGTAGCTGCAAGTTCCTCTGATGCTGATGCGT
>CAIOAQ010000321.1 GCA_903856025.1 uncultured beta proteobacterium | reverse complement strand
TGCTCAAAGAAAACATTTCGCCGCCCAACATGAAGGTCAGGTACTGTTTTTCCTCTACAGCCCCCGCAGTACTTGCTTTTGCCACTACGAATTTTGAGTCAGTTTGTACGAGCGCACTCATGTCAGGTCTCGCTTAGAACTTGGTGAAATGGGCTTCGTCAATGTCGGAGCTGGCGATCTGCATCACCTTGGGAGCGGGCTTGGAACTGAATCCGGTCTTGGGCAAAGCTGACTTTTGACTGCTGGCGCTGCTCTTACGCACGCTGAACCCCCCGCCAACGCTGCTGGAACTGTTGAGCTTGAAGAAACTCATGGTTTGTTGGAGTTGCTCAGCCTGGCTGCTCATCTCTTCACTGGTCGCGGCCAGTTCTTCGGAGCTGCTGGCGTTTTGCTGGGTGGTCTGGTTCAACTGGCTCATGGCGCTGTTGATCTGCCCCACTCCGCTGGATTGTTCTGTGGATGCGGCTGTGATCTCCTGCACCAGATCACTGGTTTTGCGGATGTTGGGCACGATTTCTGCCAGCAAGCGGCCAGCCTTCTCGGCCAGCTCGACGCTGTTACCCGCCACTTCGCCAATTTCCTGGGCGGCAATTTGGCTGCGTTCTGCCAATTTGCGTACCTCGGCAGCCACCACGGCAAAGCCTTTGCCGTGTTCGCCAGCTCTGGCGGCTTCAATGGCAGCGTTCAGCGCCAGCAGGTTGGTTTGTGCGGCTATGTCGTCGATGATGCCGATCTTCTTGGCGATTTGCTTCATGGCATCGACTGTGGCGTTGACTGCCCCACCGCCTTCTGTGGCGTCGCTGGCAGCTTTGCTGGCCATGCCTTCAGTGATCTTGGCGTTTTCGGTGTTTTGCGCAATGCTGCTGGTCATTTGCTCGATCGACGCGCTGGTTTCCTCCACACCGGCAGCTTGTTCGCTGGCGGCTTGGCTCAAGGACTGGGCTGTGGCACTCACCTCTTCAGAGGCGCTGGCCAGGGCTTGGGCACCGCCGTTCACGTCCGTTACGACCTGGCTGAGTTTGGTGATCATGTTTTGCATGGCCAGCAGCATTTGGCCGGTTTCGTCGTTGGAGGGATTGTCGATACGTACCGTCAAGTCGCCGTCGGCCAGGCGGTTGGCCACGTTCAGGGCTTCGTTGACAGGTTGGGTGATGGAACGGGTCAGGACCCAGGCCAACAGCGCACCTACGGCAATGGCAACACCAGACAAGGTCAACATCAAGGTATGGGCCTGGTTATACGCTGCCAGAGCGGCTTCATATTCCGCCTTGCCATTGGCTTCTTGCAGCACTGTGTTCTCATCAAGTGCATCCTGCCACTTTTGTGTGGCAGGTGCAGCTTTCTCAAGCAGCAACTTGAGGCCTTCAGCGTCTTTGTTGGCCAACGCAAACTCAAGCACCTTGTCGGTCAAGGGACGCGCCTCGGTAGCGCCGTCTTTGATCTTGGCGCGAACCACCTTGCCCTTGTCGCTGGCTGGCATTTTGTCGAGTTCCTCCCAAGCTTGGTTGTATTGTTTGCGCGCATCTTCGATTTTTTTCATCTCGTGCATCATCGCTGTCTCATCTTGCAGCAGCAGTATGGTGCGGGTCACACGGGTCACGACATGAATCGCTTCCGACATATCGGTATTGAGCTTGATCTTGACCATGCGCTCTTGCACCGTGGAGTCCAGCCGACTTTGCACTGCAGACATCCCATTGATGCCCACTGCGGCAATCGCCGCCATCAAAGCCAACACCACGGCAAAGCCCAGCGATAAACGCAGGCCTATCTTCATATTTGCGAACATTTCACTTCCCCTTTAAAAACATTTATAAGAAATTGCGCTCTAACCCACGTATTACCTGTCTGATGTGCTGTAAATAACATAGTGACTACGGCATCGGCAGCCAGCGCTAAACCGCCCCCGCAAGCTCTTTCGGCGCTTGCCCGCTCTTGGTCATGGCTTGCCGCACCAACTGCGGCACATCCAGAATCAGCGCCACATCGCCACTACCCAGAATGGTGGAGCCGCTGATGCACTTGCTTTGTGCAAACATCTGTCCCAGCGGCTTGATGACGGTCTGGAACTCACCCAGAAGCGTGTCCACCACCAAACCGGCCTTTTGCCCCGCGTGTTTCAGAACCACAATGTTTTCGCCTTTGGCGGGCTTGCCCCGTACAGAGAACAATTCACGGATTCGAATGAACGGCAGCACCTCGCCGCGCAAGTTGGTGTAGTCGTGCCCTGGCTCGGCGCTGTAAGCCACGCACTCTTCGATCCTGTCCAGTGGTATGGCGTACACCGCCTTGTCCACACCCACCAAAAACCCGTCAATGATGGCCAGTGTGAGCGGCAGGCGCACGGTCACTTTGGTGCCCACCCCCTCCTGGCTGGTGATGCCGACCGAACCACGCAACGCAGTGATGTTGCGTTTGACCACGTCCAGGCCAACACCGCGACCTGAGAGGTTGGTCACCTTCTCGGCGGTAGAAAATCCCGGCTCAAAGATCAGCGCATAGATGTCAGAATCGCTCATGTGGTGCCCCGCCTCGACCAGACCGCGCTCCACGGCCTTGGCCAGAATCTTGTCCTTTTTTAGGCCGCCACCATCGTCTTCGACGGTGATCACAATCGCACCTGAATCGTGAAAGGCGTTGAGTTTGAGCGTGCCTTGGGCGGGTTTTCCACGTGCCATGCGCACGTCGGCTGGCTCAATGCCATGGTCCATGCTGTTGCGCACCAGGTGCATCAGCGGATCGCCAATTTTTTCGACCACCGTTTTGTCAAGCTCGGTTTCTTCACCGTCGATGTGCAGCACGATGTCTTTACCCAGGTCGCGCGACACGTCGTGCACCACACGCTGGAAGCGGCTGAAGGTGGCACCAATGCGCACCATGCGCAATTGAAGGGCGCTGTCGCGAACTTCTTCTACCAGCGTGGCAAGTTTGGAGGTGGACTCCGTCAGCTCAATC
>CAIOAQ010000320.1 GCA_903856025.1 uncultured beta proteobacterium | reverse complement strand
GCCGACGTGTTCATTGTTCAGAATCGCCTGCTGCTTGCGCACCAGTACCGTCATTTCTTCTGCGGCGAGCACGCGCGGGGTAATGTCGTGCTGCGTACCGCTCCAGACAATGTCGCCGTTGGCTTGCAGTGCGGGCGTGGACTCCATGCGCAACCAGCGCATGCCCTCAGCGCGAGGCACACGGCCCTGCCAGTGAAACGGCTGCATGGTTTTGCGCGCAGCTTCGTTGGCGGCAATCAGGTCTTGCAGTGGCTTGCAAACCACGTCCATGCTGCGTTGTAAATCCTGGGCATTGGCGCTATGGTCCCAATGAAACATATCGCCTTGCACCTGTCCATGCACGATGGCTACCACGTTGAGCCACGCACCGCCCCGAACCGGATACTGCACCACATGCAACTTGGGACCCAGCCAGGCGGTCACCTGATCGGTTCGCAGGTGCTCCGGTAAATCCGTCTGACGAACCATGGCGCGGTAAGCCAAATGCCCGGTGGGCTGCGGCGTGCCGTCGTTGAGCAGCAATTTGCGCACCGAACTCCAGCCACCATCCGCCCCCACGAACACGTCACTGGTGGTTTGCAAACCATTGGAAAAATCGGCACAAACGCCGCTCGAACTTTGCTCCAAATGGCAAAAACTGCTGCCAAATTGCAACGCAATCCCATCCGTTGCCTGGACCGCCGTTAACAACACACGGTGCAAATCCGCACGATGCACCGTGAGATAAGGCGCACCATAGCGTTGTTCAAACACCTGCCCCAAGCGCAAGCAACCCAGTTTTTTAGCCGAGGTGGCACTGCATATCTGGATTTGTTCGGGCAAAGCGGCTACTTGGTGAAGTGCATCCTTCAGCCCCCAGCCATACAACACCTTCACCACATTGGGGCCGAGTTGAACGCCGGCACCGACTTCAGAAACCTCTGACGCGCGCTCACACAATGTGACGGCATGACCCGACTGAGCGCAGGCCAGTGCAGCGGCCAAGCCACCAATTCCACCGCCTGCAATTTGTACCTTTAATCCCATATTGGATTCCCGAAAAGAATGCGGGCATTGTCATCAGCAAATAATTCAGCAGGCTGACAACGCCAAGTCAACGTCTATAAAAGTTGGATCGGCCAGACCCGTTTGGCAGATTGGCGAACGCAAAATTGCCAATGGCCGAGTGCTTTCACCCCAACTGCCCCCAAGCCTTCTCCAACCGCTTGACGCTCACCGGCTGTGGCGTGCGCAGTTCCTGGGCGAAGAAGCTCACGCGCAGCTCCTCGAGCAGCCAGCGGAATTCCTGCAGGCGGTCATCCACCACGCCTTTGCGTTCGGCCACCAGGCGCCAGTAGCGCTGCTCCAGCGGTTGAAGTTCTTTCAGGCGGGCGCTGTCGCGGACCGGGTCAGCACGGTATTTGTCCAGCCGGGCGGTGATGGCTTTTTGGTAGCGGGCAAAGTGCTGCAGGCTGCCCCAGGGGGTGACGCTCAAAAACTTCTTTGGCATCAGGCGCGCCAGTTGCTGGGCCGCGTCCGTGGTGGCATCGGGGGCGTTTTTGGTGTCTTTGATCTTGCGGGCGGCAACAAAGTATTCCGCCAGGATGGTGGCGGCCAGGCGGGCGACTTCGGTGCAGATCAGGGTCAAGCGCCCTCGCCCTTCGTCCACGCGCTTTTTGAAAGCGAATTCGTCGGTGGGCAGGGGGTCGAGCAGAAAGGCACGGTCCAGTGCGACCGAGATGATCTGTTCGCGCAGTTCTTCCAGCGTGCCGCCAGTGCCTGAGCCGTCCGCATTCTTGCCCACCTGCATGTAGGTGACGGCCATTTTTTGCAGGTCGGGAACGTTCTTTTCCAGGTACTTGAGCGCGTCTTTGATCTGCAGCGCAAACAGGCGGCGCAGGCCGGCGCGGTGCCTGAAGGCGGCCACATCGGGTTCGTCAAACACCTCGATGGTGACGGCATCACCACCATCCAACAGTGCCGGGTAGCCAATCAGGGTCTGACCACCCTTTTGAATTTCCAGCAGCGCGGGCAGTTCGCCGAAGGTCCAGGCGGTGTGTTTGACACCCGCAGGGCTCGGTTGTTGCTTCGACTGATTTGCTACACTAATGATAGCGACTTGCGCTTTGTTTACGAGGGCTACAGGTTGATTTTCCTTATGGCTTTCAACCGCTTGGGCGGACTTGGCCAGTTTCAGCCCCGCCAGCGCCTGGAACGCACCACGCGCTTGCGCGCCAAGTTCAGACTTCAACGCCCCCAGATTGCGCCCGGTACCCAGCTGCCTGCCATGTTCGTCCACCACGCGCAGGTTCATGAAAAAGTGCGGGCTGAGCATGTCGACCTTGATGTCGGCGCGCACCACGTCAATGGCGGTGGCGGCACGCACCAGTTTCAGCACCGCGTCGATCAGAGAGCCGTGGCCAAACACTTCTGGCACGTTCAAGGCTTCAGCCATTTTGCTGGCAGTGTCGGGCAACGGCACCAGGCGCGAACGCGGGCGCTGGTGCAGGGTTTTGATGAGTGCCTGAATTTTGTCCTTGAGCATACCGGGCACCAGCCACTCGCAACGTTCCTCGTTGACCTGGTTCAGCACAAAAATCGGCACCGTCACCGTCAGCCCATCTTTGGCATCTCCCGGTTCGTGCAGGTAAGTCGCGGCGCAGTCCACGCCGCCCAGCCGGATGGTTTTGGGGAAAGATTGTGTGGTGATGCCCGCGGCCTCGTGGCGCATCAGTTCTTCGCGGGTGAGCAACAGGAGCTTGCTGTTGCCCGCAGGGGCCGCACCGCGAACCGGCATGGGCATCAGGTACTCAGGCTTTTTGCAGGCGTCACGGTACCAGGCATCGAAGCTGTAGCCGCTGCACACGTCCGCAGGCAGTTGCTGGTCGTAAAAGGCGAAGATCAGCTCGTCGTCCACCAGCACGTCTTGCCGGCGTGCCTTGTGCTCCAGGTCTTCCACCTGTTTGACGAGCTTGTGGTTGGCTTCCAGAAAAGGCCACTTGCAGTCCCACTGGCCATTGACCAGCGCTTCGCGGATGAAAATTTCACGCGCGCCGGGCAAGTCCACCCGGCCATAGTTCACACGCCGTCCACTGTAAACCACGATGCCGTACAGCGTGGCGCGCTCCAGCGCGTTCACTTCGGCAGACTTTTTCTCCCAGTGCGGGTCAAGCAGTTGTTTCTTCAACAGGTGAGAGCCCACCTGCTCAAGCCACTGCGGCTCGATGGCGGCAATGCCGCGGCCAAACAGGCGGGTGGTTTCTACCAGCTCCGCCGCCACAATCCAGCGGCCCGGTTTTTTGACCAAATGC
>CAIOAQ010000319.1 GCA_903856025.1 uncultured beta proteobacterium | reverse complement strand
TACCGAATCTGATCTCGGTCATGTCCTTGTCGGTGCTGATCTTTCGCGGTAACGTGTTTCGCGCGGTGGTGGCGGGCGTGCCGATCATCATCACGTTTTTGCTGATCTCCTCCAACCTGGCACCGTTGATCACCCAGCTGGCCAGCCAGACACCGTCCTTCAATTCCGCCGGGTTGGGTCAGATCACCGCCTTTACCGACGGCGGGCATCAGCTGCGTTTTTTGATTTATTCGCTGTACCGGGGCGAGCTGTGGGCGATGCTGGCACTGCCCCTGTTGCTCGGGGCCATCATCATGGTGTGGCGGCGGTTTCGAGCCACGACCCCACCGTAGTTGCCAGGTAGCGCATACCGGTTCGGCCTGCGGTGACGGTGCCCACTGCGCGACACGATCGCGATCCAAACTACCGTAGCCCGCTACGTTCGCGTGAGCTTGGGTTAAATTCCGGCTTCTGCATCCGGTTCCCTCCCACTTTCCTCTTTTGAACACACAGGACTTTGCATGAACCACTTTGTCAATCTCACCACCATGGACGGTTTTGTATTCCCGGCCTATGTAGCCAAGCCCACAGGGCCAGCGCGTGGCGGCGTGGTGCTGATGCAGGAAATTTTTGGTCTTAACAGCCACATTCGTGCCACCGCCGATGCCTATGCCACCCAGGGCTACTTGGTGGTTGCACCGGCCACTTTTCACAGGGTACAGGCTGACGTGGACATGGGCTACACACCCGACGACATCGCCTCAGGTGTGAAGCTGAAGGCGGCCGTAGAGGGCTTGCCAACGCCCGGGGTCATGCCTGACATTGCGGCGGCCATTGCCTATGCCGCGCAGGCGGGCAAGGTGGGTATCGTCGGCTACTGCTGGGGCGGCTTGCTGGCTTGGCGCGCGGCCTGTCAGTTGCCGGGCATCAGCGTTGCCGTGCCCTACTACGGCGGCGGCATGACCACCCCGGCGGAAGTGGCCCGCCAGCCGCAATGCCCGGTGATGTGCCACTTTGGCGAGTTTGACCACGCGATTCCGGTTGAGACCGCACGCGCCTTTGCACAGGCGCACCCCGAGGTGACGGTGCACATCTATGCCGCAAAACATGGTTTCAACTGCGACCACCGTGAGGCTTACGATCCAAGCGCTGCTGCGCTGGCACGCGAGCGCACCCTGGCGTTTTTGGCGCAGCACGTGGGCTGACATATATTGACAAAATTGGTCTCTAGCCCACATATCACCTTCGAAAACAGCTATATTTATAATAGCAAATAAAACGGGTCTGATCTCCCGGCACAAAGGAAGTCCACATGAAGAAAGTCAATTGGGGCATTTTGAGCACCGCCAACATCGGGCGCGAAAAAGTCATTCCGGCCATGCAGCAGGGCCAGTGGAGCCATGTGGGGGCCATTGCCTCGCGCTCGCTGGAGCAGGCGCACAAGGTGGCCGCAGAGCTGGGCATTGCCAAGGCCTATGGCTCGTATGACGAACTGCTGGCCGACCCCGAGATTGAAGCCATCTACAACCCGCTGCCCAACGACCAGCATGTGGCCATGACACTGGCAGCAGCCCGTGCGGGCAAACAAGTGCTGTGTGAGAAGCCGTTCGCCATGAATGCTGCAGAGGCCGAGGCGCTGCGCGAGGTGGCGGGCCGGGTGCACATCATGGAGGCCTTCATGGTGCGTTTTCACCCGCAATGGCTGCGTGCTCGTGAACTGGTGCGCAGTGGGGTTTTGGGCGAATTGCGGGCCATGCAGGTGTTTTTCTCGTACTTCAACCGCAAGCCCGACAACATCCGCAACCGGCCCGAAGTGGGTGGCGGTGCGCTATACGACATTGGTTGTTATGCCATCGTGGCCGGGCGCTTTTTGTTTGAGGCCGAACCGGTGCGCGTGGTGGCGCTGTTTGACCGTGACCCGGAATTTGGCACCGATCGCACAGTGACGGCAGTGCTGGATTTTGGTGACGGCAGGCGGCTGGACTTCACCGTGTCCACCCAGTCGGTGCCCTACCAGCGGGTGCAGGTGATTGGCACCCAACAACGGCTGGAGCTTGAAATCCCGTTCAATGCACCGCTGGGTGGCGCCACCCGCCTGTTTGTGGACGATGCCAGCGCGCCGGGCGGTGCTTCTGCCGTGGCCGAAACCCTGGCTCCCTGCAACATGTACACGCTGCAGGGTGATGCGTTTTCACAGGCGGTGCGCGGCGTCATCCCGCTGTCCTACGGGCTGGATGACGCGTTGTGCAACATGCGCATCATTGACGCACTGTTCCAGTCCGAGCGGGATGGTGGTTGGGTCGACGTGGTTGGTGTCGGCCCGCGGGTTGTTTTCTAAGAATTTTTTGCTATTTTCCTAAGGTTTGGAGTCACTGCTGAAACGGTAGTGACTCTTTTTTATGGTGACCTAGGCTTCACAAATTCGGGCCTTTTGCTGATGGTGTCAACGCGTGGGGAACTGCCACACCTTCGCAATGGGCGACGATCCATGCCGCCAATTGAGGCAATAGAGCAGCAGGCAAATCATGTCCCATGCCGGGAATGATGCGAAAGTTTGCCCCAGCAATGTGTTGCGCGGTGTCGCGCCCTGCCGACAGAGGCACCAACGGGTCGGCATCACCGTGGATCACCAGTGTGGGGATCTTGATGGTTCTTAGCAGTTTGCGCCGGTCGCCACTCGCCAATATTGCCATAAGCTGACGCGTGGTGCCTGCCGGTGAATAGGCGCGTTGTACTCCCTGGGTAATACGTCGACGCAAGTCAACAGAATTCTCAGGATAGGTCGGGCTGCCAATCACGCCAAACAAGTGCACCAGATGGTCAATCACTGCGCTCTGGTCGTTTGGATTGGTTGGTCGCTTCAACAAAACCCGGCCCGCCTTGGTGCTAGGTTGTGAAACTCGTCGATTACCACTGGATGACATCACAGAGGTCAGACTCAACACACGATGTGGAAAATTGGCCGCCATGACCTGCGCGATCATGCCTCCCATCGAGACACCCACCACATGGGCCTGGTTGATGTGCAGTGCATCCATCACGCCGACGGTATCCTGCGCCATGTCTCCCAGCGTGTACGCGCTGTGCACCGGCAAGCCGAAGAAAGATGCCATGAAAGCCAGTGGCAATGGGGTGTGCCTTACACCGGTGGCTTGGGTTGACAAGCCACAGTCACGGTTGTCAAACCGCACGACCCGAAACCCGGCCTTCACCAGTGATTGACAAAATGCTTCAGGCCAACTGGTGAGCTGCATGCCCAAACCCATGATGAGCACAATCGCCGGATCGTCCGGTTTACCCAGTGTGTCGTATTCAATCTGCCACTGGCCCGTTGTTCGCATGGCTTATGCAACTTGTTTGATAGCTGTCTTTTTTGTCGCAGTCCGATGTGCTTTGCGTGGGGGCTTCAATGACCGTTGCGAAGGTTTTTTAGCAAGTTCCAGGTATTCCTGAAAGCTGTCACGCAGACATTTCGCGAGGTTTTCAGGATCCGGCAGTTGTTCATAACAGCCGGTGAAGGAAATTACCATCATGTCGTTGTAGCTGGTGACAGAAAAGACCAACCCCATGCCATCGGCGATTGGCATGATGGCCGACAGATAGGACAGGCGAGCACCCAACAAGTACAAAGGTTGTTGTGGACCCGGCACGTTGGTGATGTTGCAATTGGCAAGTGGCGCCCAGTCACCCAATCGTGCCGAAGCTGAGCGCAACATTTTGCTGCTCACGGAAATGGCGGCCGACGGTGCATGGCGCGACAGGTCAGTCAGTTCGCGTGCACCCAATGCCCGTGACATGACTTCCGAAGAAGAGGTCATATCGGTAATGGATGCCAGGCGTTTCACCGGATCATTAACCTGTGTAAACAAGCTCACACGAGCCCATGCATAACCATCCTGTTCTTCTTGTGATGTCGCGTTGCGTACGCTGATGGGCGCTGCTGCCACCAAGCTTTCGTCAGGCAGTTCGCCCTGTTGCGCCAGGTAGCGGCGCAAAGCACCGGCACACACCGCCAGCACCACATCATTGACCGTAGCGCCTTTGACCAGGTTGCGAATCAAACGAAAATCTGCGAACGCAAAACGGCGTGTATCAAACACTCGGCGGGGCGATACCACAGTGTTAAAGCGGGTCAAGGGAAAGGCTTCTGGAAGTTGCAAGAATTCATTGAAAAAGGTCTTAACGGTCAAGCTCATCAACCCCAATCCCTTGGTCAGCGGCTGCATCATTCGCAGCGGAAAGCTCGCAGCGTGAAACCCGGCACGCCACATCAGTGCCAGATTGCTTGGGGACTCTTGAGGAAACCAAGGGACCGATGGAGGCGGCTTTGAGGGGGTCGCACTCAAATCATGCAGCAGCGCAGTGATCAGGTGGCCGCTTGACACATCCACTGCGGCATGGTGAATTTTCAGCAGCACCGCAAAACTTCCTGCGGGCAAATCCAGAAGACTGTCCAGTCCTTCAATTACATACATTTCCCACAGTGGGCGCTGCAGGTCCAGCGGACGGGCATGAATACGTGCAGCTTGTATGCAAAATTGCCGCCAATCACCCGGTTTGGGCAGGGCAATGTGTCGAACGTGGTATTCGATGTCAAAATTTTCATCTTCAACCCAATACGGGTAATCCAGATCCAGTGGCACGCGCAGGACTTTTTGACGAAGCACTGGCAACTGGCTCAGCCTGTTTTCTACATGAGTCAGGATTTGCTTGAAGCGCACCACGCCCTTGGGCGCGGTGGTTTGGTCATAAATGTGCAGCAACGACACATTGGAATTGGTATGTGCCGTGTCTGAGTAAATGAATGCGGCATCGCTGCCACTGAGTTGCCGCATGGGCTTTTGTTGGGTGTGTGACATGTTCAGGCGGCTTTGTCATCGGGCATGAAGCGCCACAATTGCGCCAGCAAGCCTTTCGCCACAAAAGGTGTCCATTGGCCCTCCGGCTGTGCCAAGCGGTCTGCCACCACCGACAAGACGATGCCGTTAAAGCCCAAGCCGATGTGGCTGCCGGGCACCCGGATGTTTTCGTGCAGGGCAGGGTCACCGTCGATGGTGGCTTCTTGTGGCGGAACCACACCGTCGCTCAGCGAATAAAGGCAGCTGGTTGGAACAGCCAGGCGTCGGTGCTCGCGCAAGTTTTTGGCCCGCGGTGCCATGGTGTGTGCTGCCGAACCCAATTTGTGAGATACCAGTCTGTACAACGCTTTCATGGCTGGGGGCGATTGACTGCCAGATGCATCCATGCTGACAGGGCTGCCCAGCGTGACAATGTTTCTTACGCAATCCAGTGCGTTCTCAGCGCCATATAAAGAAAATACGCCGCCCAGGCTCCAGCCGACGAGACTTACTTTGCGCCCGGTGGTGTAGTGCAGATACCGGATTTTTTGGGGCAGGGCGCTTGCATGTTTGCTGCGGAAACCGAGGTTTCTTCCGAAACCCCAAGTGTGTACGTTGTATCCCTTGTGCTCCAAAAATGCTTTCAATACGAATAGCGATTTTTCGTCTGCCATAAAGCCAGGTAACAACAGCACCGGGTGACCGTCCCCCTTGGGGGCCTGCATCAATAGCGGCAGCGAGGCAGGTAACAATGCGGCTTCCAGCAGGGCGCGTGGCTCCAGCAATGAATGCAACACGCGCGGGGTACCAGTGTGACGATGGCGTGTGACCTTACGGCTGAGCGGCATGAAACGTAATCTCTGGGTTAAGCTTTTGCAGCCTTGACCTGAACCGATCGGGTCACCGCGCGTTTGGCTCTATGCACGATCCGTGAAGTCTTGACGGGCTTGGCAGTCGTGTTGTCACGCATTTCATCAAAGGCGAAAAGGAAATCATCTGCCAAGATTTGAACATCGGGCACGGCACAGCGCGCCACTGTCAAACCAAGGCACAACTTGCCGTCATAGCTCATTAATGTGATATTCAGGCCAATACCGTGTTCCACAATCGACAGCGGCCAGTATCCGGTCATGCGAAGTCCGCCTACATACAACGGCACTGTCGGCCCAGGTACATTTGAAATCAAGACATTCGCCAACGGCGGTATGGCGTCCGGTACACCGCTTCGGCCATACAAATTGGCAAGCGTGCCCACCAGCCACGGTACCCCAATGGACGGGAAGTCGGTCGGTATCACTGATTTCGATTTTTTGGCGACGTGTTTAGTGGCGGCTGTATTGCCGTGCACAGCCTGTAGTCGCTTCACAGGGTTGGCAATGGTCGTGGCAAGGCTCACCAGACTGAGTGTGGCCTTGGTGTGAAAACCGGTATCACCCTTGCTGCGCAAAGAAATCGGCATGGACGCAATCAAAGCCTTTTTTGGCAGCGGTCCAAGACGACCCAAATAGCGTCGCAATGCGCCACCGCAGACGGCCAAAACCACGTCATTCACGGTGACCTCACAAAATTTGGCAATGGCCGATACTTCCGCCAAAGAGATCGTCGCAGCAGCGAAACCTCTTTCATGACCAATAGTGACATTCAGTGGCGTTCGTGGTCCGAATGCCATCTTGCTCTTTGCGGCGTGGGCAGGTTTGCCGGGCGATGGCAGCACGCTGTGATCACCTGAACTGCGCACCAGTCCCACCAGCGTACGCATCACGCCGGGCAAGTCACGCACCAGGTTCACATATTGGGTTGCATCGTGCCTGAACGCAGCGGCAACCAAACTCAATGCGCTTGGCTTTCGGTCGACGTGCGTGGAAACAATATGCGTGGTAGTTCGCGGCAATGGCGTGGCGCAGGTGTCAAACAGGGCATCTGCCAAGGCAGCACCCGCTTGCCCGTCAAGCATGGCATGGTGAATTTTGAAGTAGTAAGCTTTTTGACCACTGGCCAGACCCTCAAGCACATAGAGCATCCACAGGGGGCGACTTCGGTCAAGCAGCTCTGCATGCAAGTTGGCTACGACCGCCTGCAATGCAGACCAGTCACCCGGTTGTGGAATACGAATGCGCTCAATGTGACGGCTGAGGTCGATCTGACCCTGTAGCCAAATTGGATTGGATAGATTGAATGGCATGGTGGCCAATCTGCGCCGCAAAACCGGAACCATGCGCTGTTCCAGCATCGCCGTGACGGCCGCTACAAAATCTCCCTGATAACCCGATGGAACCTCAAACAGGTGCAATGAACCCACATGCATGGGCGTTGCAAACGTTTCAAGGTTTAAAAAAGTGCCATCCAAGCCGCTTAGTGGCTCGATACCGGACGTGGTTTCTGTCACTGTTGTCTTTCCACTAGATTGATCTGTCCATTCAGTGAGTTCATTCTACGGGTCACCGGGAAAGCAGCTTCATGACGTGTCACATCAGTTACACGTTCTAGATATCAGCATCTATATTTAATAGTTAACATAATATACATCGTATAAAGTACGATTCAGCCAAGGGCAAACCCAGCAAAGCACGTCAAACCCGCATGTTGCTTGCCTCGCGCCTGAAAATCATGCTCGCCGATTTGGGTCTAAACCCGGAGTCGGCCGGGAAAATGTTGCACGTCCAACCACGCACCATAAGGTACTGGATTTCCGGCAAGCCTTTGATCCCGTACGCGGCCTATGAAATGCTCAAAGATCGTCCGGGTATCCGAACGCTGGCACGACGACAGGTACGGGAACCCGTCGCACTGGTTTCTAGAATAATAAAAATAAGCATATAAATCAAGGCATTGGACCCGGAAATCGACAAGGCCTCCGATGGCACAGATCGTGCTCATCAGGAGCGGCTACGACTTTTTTAATCTTAAACGCCGCCCGTGGGCGGTAACGGAGTCCTCCAATGAAAATGAACAAGCTCACGACCTGGATCGTCATGGCCATGGTGGCCGGCATCGCCGTCGGCTACCTGTGCCATGCCCTGGCGCCCGATGCCGCCGCGGCCAAGGAAATTGCTGGTTATTTCTCGATCTTCACCGACATCTTCCTTCGTCTTATCAAGATGATCATTGCCCCCCTCGTCTTTGGCACTCTGGTGGCTGGCCTGGCTGGCATGGGTGATGCCAAAGCCGTGGGCCGCATCGGCGCCAAGGCCATGGGCTGGTTCATCGGCGCGTCCTTGTGCTCACTGCTGATTGGCTTGACCTTGGCCAATCTGCTGCGTCCGGGGGATTCCGTGGGTGTGCCCCTGCCGGAGGTGGGCACCGCCACTAACCTGAAGACGTCGGCGTTGAATCTGAAAGACTTCATCACCCATGTCTTCCCCAAAAGCATCTTCGAATCCATGGCCAACAATGAGATCCTGCAGATTCTCATCTTTGCCCTGTTCTTCGGCTTGGCGCTGGGTAAGCTGCAGGGCGACAAAGTCAAGAGTTTGCTGAAGACCACCGAGGATGTGGTGCATGTGATGCTGCAAGTCACCGACTACGTGATGCGCTTCGCCCCGGTGGGCGTCTTCGCCGCCGTGGCTGCGGTCATCACCACCCAGGGTCTGGGCATTCTGCTGGTATATGGTCGGTACATGGGCAGCTTTTTTCTTGCCCTGGCTACCTTGTGGCTGGTGGTCATTGGTGCTGGCTATTTCGTGCTGGGCAAGGACGTGTTCCGGCTCCTCAAACTGATCCGCGGTCCCATGTTGATCGGTTTCTCCACTGCGACCAGCGAATCGGCCTACCCCAAGCTGATGGAACAGCTGGAGAAGTTTGGCATCAAAGACCGGGTCATCGGCTTCGTTTTGCCCCTGGGCTATTCCTTCAACCTGGATGGCTCGATGATGTACACCGCCTTCGCCGCACTGTTCATCTCCCAAGCCTACGACATTCCCATGACTCTTGGTCAGCAGATCACCATGCTGCTGGTACTGATGGTCTCTTCCAAGGGCATCGCTGGCGTGCCCAGGGCCTCCCTGGTGGTTGTGGCCGCCGTGCTGCCCATGTTCGGCCTGCCGGAAGCTGGCCTGCTGCTGGTTCTGGGTGTGGATCACTTCCTCGATATGGGACGCACCGTCACCAACATCATGGGCAATGCCATCGCCACCGCCGTGGTTGCCAAGTGGGAAAACGCCATTGACCCGGTGAGTGACGAATTGGCCGATTCCGAAGAGGTGCTGCCTTTGCCGCAAGATATCGCCATCGCGCTGGCCTGAGCCCGGGCCCCGGACAGGGTTCGCGGCGGACAGTTATCCTGTCCGGCACAATTCGGAAAACCGAACACTTAGTCCTCCCATGCCACCCCGCCAAAGAAAACTGCTCCGTCTCGTTGCCCTGTTCCTGGGGCTCGTGACATTCATCGCCGGCTCCAGCCTGTTTGCCTTCCGCTTCAGCCTGGCCAAGGGACTGGCCGAGCTGCAGGTCACCGGGCACCACCGGCTGGACCTGTACGCCACCAGCCTGGAGCGGGAAATCGACAAGTACGCCTACTTTTCCACCACCCTGGGGCTGGAGCGGGACGTGCTGCAGATGCTGGCCGCACCTCGCCCGAGCCAGACCGCGCAGGTGAACCAATACCTGGAACAGCTCAACGAGCGGGCTGGCACCCTCGCGATCTACGTGCTGGACAGCAAGGGCATCGTCCTGGCCACCAGCAACTGGCACCAGTCCGACAGTTTTCTCGGAGAAGATCTTTCTTTTCGCCCCTATTTTCGCCAGGCCATGGAGACCGGCAGCGGGCGCATCTTCGGTATCGGCACCACCCGGGGCGAGCCCGGCTACTACCTGGCCTCGTCCTTGACCAACGGCCAGGGCACGGTGGGCGTGGCGGTGGTCAAGGTGGGCCTGCAACAGCTGGAAAAATCCTGGGCCACCGCTGAATCACCGGTGCTGGTCGCCGACGAAAACGGTGTGGTCATCCTGGCCTCGGTGCCGGACTGGAAGTTCACCACCCTGCGACCCTTGGACGAAGCCACCCGCCGCGCCTTTGACCGTACCCAGCAATACAACCGCCGCGCCCTCAATCCCCTTGGTGTGGTGGAAATGACGGAGTTGGAACACGGCTCCCGCCTGGTGTCCCTGCCCAAGCCGGGGCCGGAGATGGTCTCCATGTTTCCCGTCGCCGGCAAGTTCCTGGCCCAGACCCAGCCACTGCCCGGTACCCCGTGGCGCATCACGGTCTTCTCCCTGCAGGAACAGGTGCGTGGCATGGCCGCCAATAGGGCCGCCGTGACCGGCGTGGGCGCGGCCTTTCTGTGCGTCCTGGTGCTGATGCTGAATCAGCGGCGGCGTCACACGAAGGACCGACTGGCGGCCCGGGAGGCGCTCCAACAGGCGCACGACGAACTCGAACGCAAGGTGGTGGAACGCACCGTTGACCTTTCTGCTGCCAACACCCGCTTGCAAGTCGAGGTCGCAGAACGTACCCGGGCCGAACGCACCTTGCGTGCCGCTCAAGACGAGCTGGTCCAGGCCGGAAAGCTGGCCGTCATCGGTCAGCTTTCCTCCGGCATCGCCCATGAGCTGAATCAACCGCTGGCGGCGTTGCGCACCCTCTCCGGCAATGCCCGCAAGTTCCTCGCCCGCGGTGACCAGCAGACCGCTGGCAGCAACATGGAGCGCATCGCCGACCTGGTGGACCGGATGGGTCGCCTCACTGGCCAGCTGAAATCATATGCCCGCAAGTCCTCGGGTCGACCCCAGGCGGTACAGCTGCACCGGGCGGTGGACAACGCCTTGTTCTTGCTGGAGCAGCGCCTCAGGCGCGCTGGCGTCGTCGCCTGCATCGACCTGTCTGACGAGGAACTGCACGCCTGGTGCGACGCCAACCGGCTGGAGCAGGTGCTGGTGAATCTGGCCGGGAACGCCCTGGATGCCATGGAAGGCCAGCCGGCACCGGCGCTCAACATCACCGCCCGGCGCCACGGCGAGCGGATTCTGATCCATGTGCGCGACCATGGGCCGGGTCTGTCCGCGCAAGCACAAACACACCTGTTTGAACCGTTTTTTACCACCAAGGAGGCAGGCAGTGGCCTGGGGCTTGGCCTGACCATCTCGGCCGGTATCGTCGTCGATTTTGGCGGCAGCCTGTCGGGCGACAATCATCCAGAAGGTGGCGCCATCTTCACGCTGGACATTCCGGCTGCCCCAGGAGGGCCAAACACATGACTGAAATCCTCCAAGTACTGGTGGTCGAAGACGACCCGGATGTCCGCCTGGGCTGCGAACAGGCGTTGCAGCTCGAAGACATTCCGGTCAGGGGCCTGGACAGCGCCGAAAAAGCCCTGCGTTGCGTCACGCGCGATTTTCCGGGCGTGGTCGTCAGCGACATCCGACTGCCGGGCATGGACGGCATGGCCCTGCTCAAGGAACTGCGGGCCATTGATCCGGATCTGCCCGTCGTGCTGATCACCGGCCATGGCGACGTGTCCCTGGCGGTCCAGGCCATGAAGGACGGCGCCCACGACTTTATCGAAAAGCCCTTCTCCCCGGACTACCTGGTGGAAGTGGTGCGCCGGGCTCTGGACAAACGCCGCCTGACCCTGGAAGTGCGTCAGCTGCGCGCCCGTCTGAACAACCGGGACCAACTGGAAGCCAAACTCCTCGGTCGCTCGCCGGCCATGGCCCGGGTGCGGCAACTGGTGGCCGACCTGGGCAACAGCGCCGCCGACATCCTCATCCATGGCGAAACGGGCACCGGCAAAGAGCTGGTGGCACGCTGCCTACACGAAGCCGGGCCGAGTCGCTCCGGCCACTTCGTTGCCATCAACTGCGGCGGACTGCCAGAGACCCTGTTTGAAAGCGAAATATTTGGCCATGAAGCAGGCGCCTATACCGGCGCCGGTAAGCGCCGAATCGGAAAGATCGAGTACGCCAGCGGTGGCACCTTGTTGCTTGACGAAATCGAGTCAATGCCGATCAGCATGCAGATCAAGCTCTTGCGGGTGCTGCAGGAGCGCAGCCTGGAACGGCTGGGGTCCAACACCCCCATCCCGGTGGACTGCCGGGTGATTGCCGCCACCAAGGTGGACCTGAAGGAATTGTCGGACCAGGGCCGCTTCCGTGCCGACCTTTACTACCGGCTCAATGTCGTTACTTTGCAGCTGCCGCCCTTGCGTGAGCGGCGGGAAGATATTCCCCTCATGTTCGAGCACTTCTTGCTGCAAGGGTCGGCCCGCCATCAGAGACCGGTACCTCAAACCGAGCCGCCCCGCCAGGGCCGCCTGATGGCTTACAACTGGCCAGGCAATGTGCGGGAACTACGCAACGTGGCCGACCGCTGGGTGCTGGGTATCGAGCTTGGTTTCCCGCCCTTCGCGACCGAGGTTCCAGCCGGTCCCCGTCCGCTGGCGCAGACCGTGGAGGCCTTCGAGTGCGCCCTCATTGCTGAAGCACTGAACCGACACGGAGGTAGCTTGGCGCGCACTGCCGAAGCCTTGGGTATGGCCAAGACTACGTTGCACGACAAAATCAGGAAGTACCGTTTAGGGAAGTTGAATTGAGAGAGTGCCCGATTTTGATTCCTTTCGGATCAAATTAAATCCATCAACCGGTGGTACAACGTCCCGAGAATCAAACTGGGTGTGCGTAACAACGGGCCGCCAGGAAATTGGAGGTGCTTCAGTTGTGCGAACACATCAAAGCGCTCAGCTTGACCAGCAATCGCCTGAGCAGCAAGTTCTCCGCCCAAGCATGTCAGCGCAACGCCATGGCCACTGAATCCTTGCAGGTAGTACACGTTATCGCCGATACGGCCAAAATCTGGTGCGCGGTTCATGCTGATGTCCACGAATCCGCCCCAGACATGCTCGACGGGAACGTCTGTCACTTGTGGAAAGATGGCGGCCAGGCGCTTGGTCATGACTTCCTTCAAGCGCAGCGGCGTACGTGTCGAATAGCTCACTCGCCCTCCAAACAGCATGCGGTGGTCGGCACTGAACCGGAAATAGTCCAAAATAAAATTATTGTCACAAGCAGCCGCATTGCTTGGGATCATTTCTCGGCAAAGAGCTTCCGGCAATGGTTGGGTGCTGATCATGTAGGTGCCGACCGGCATGATGCGCGGAGTGAGTTCGGGTGCAACCTTCGGACCATATTCTGGCAACGTACAGTTTCCGGCCAGCACCGCAAATTTGGCGCGAATCTGGCCCTGGGCGGTGTACGCGCACAAGCCCTGACCACGATCCAGACGAGTCACCGCAGACTTTTCGTAAATCTTCACACCCAGCGACTTTGCCGCGCGGGCCAGCCCCAGTCCAAATTTCAGTGGATGCAAGTGACCGGAAGATGTTTCAAACGCCGCAGCGCAGTAGCGCGGACTTTGAATAAAGCGCTGCACATCTGCCCCACGTACAAATTCATGTGAAAAACCATAGTCACGGTGCAGGGTCTCACACTCCTCTTCCAAAGCGCGGGCCTTGCGGGGGGAATCGGCCACGTACATGTAGCCTTTGACGCGGTCGCAGGCAATATCAAATTCACGGATATATTGGTCAATCAGGTCGATGGAGTGCATCGACATTTGCCAAGCCTGGGTTGCCAAATTTTTGCCTAATTGCGCCTCAAACGGACCTTGTCCACAGGCAAAACCTGCAATGGTTTGGCCACCATTGCGACCGGAAGCACCGCTGCAAACGCGATCCGCTTCAAGCACAGCCACCTGGTAGCCACGTCGCGCCAGCTCAATTGCGGCAGACAAACCTGCGTAGCCCGCGCCTACCACGACGGCATCGACCACCACGTCGCCCTGCAGAGCCGGTTCTAGCGGGGGCCGTTGAACACTGTCTTCGTAGTAACTGGTTTGATTGAGCTGGGTATCTGAATCGAGCAACATAAGCTGAAAAATTTGGAGTTAAAACAGGGGACTGAAAATTAAAGGTCAAAAAATCAATCTGAGCTGCGCTTGGCTATTTGTCCGCACAGATAGGTCCAAACTACGGTGGCCGCCGCCGTGCTGGTCAATTCAGCATGGTCATAGGCGGGTGCGACCTCTACACAGTCCATACCGATGCAGTTCAGTACCGCCAGTTCTTCAAGCAGTGTCAACAGCTGTGAACTGGTCAGCCCTCCTGGTTCTGGTGTGCCGGTACCCGGTGCAAACGCGGGGTCAAGGCAGTCAATGTCCACGGTGATGTAACAGGGGCGGCCTTTGAGGCGTTGAACAATTTCAGAGATCACGGGTGCCAAGCCCGTGCCATCAAGCCCACGCAGTTGCCGCGCTGTGAAGATCAATCCGCCTTGATCCTGAACATACTCACGCGCGGCACGTTCTCCGCTGGAGCGCAGGCCGATTTGCACCGTGTGCTGGGGACTGACCAGGCCTTCGGCGATGGCTTCGTAAGTCCAGGTGCCATGTCCCGAGGGCTCTCCAAAATGGTCTACCCAGGTGTCGCAATGGGCATCAAAATGCACGATGGCCAATTCACCATGCTGCTTGCGGGCCGCACGTAACAAAGGCAACGTCACCGAATGGTCACCGCCCAAAAACGCACAATGGTGACGCGCCATGAGCGCGGCAGCCTGTCGCTCGATCTGCACGCGCACATCAGCCATTGGAGACGCATTCGTCAAACGCATGTCATAGGCGTCGCCCAACAGGCCCAATGGCGTCACATTAAAATGAGGATGAATGCCATCGCACAGCATCAAACTGGCGCGGCGGATGTCTTGTGGACCCATGCGAGCGCCGGGGCGGTTTGTCACCGCTCCGTCAAAGGGTACGCCCATCAATGCATAAGGCTGATCAGTGAGCTCAGGCACGCCGAGAAAACGGTTGGTGTGGTTGGCGTAGGCAAATTGTCCGACTGACATGTCAACTCTCCGAAAAAAACGCTGATAGGTGCATCGTAAGGCCGCCAGGTTCTCTTGATTGCGCCAGTTAAAAGACAGCTGCGAGTGCCAATTCAGATTCAATTTCGGGCATGATGCCCATCTCTTTCCATACAACCAAAGCATCTTGAGTTCAACACAGTCCCCTGACCTGCCCGCCCCCCCTTTGTGGCTAGCTTACTTTTTTCTGGCTTTGAGCATGTCGCTGGTTGGCAGTTATGTCGCACTGAGCAAACCATTGGTTGCGGCCTTGCCTGTTTTTTTGTTGGCGTGGTTGCGATTTGGCATTGGTGCGTTGGCCATACCACATTGGTTGCGCAAGCCGATAGATGAGCCACCCATGGCGCCAAGCACCAAGCGGCTGCTGTTTTTGGAGTCTTTCTTGGGCAACTTTTTATTCACCGTGTGCATGTTGTTCGGTGTTAGTCTGACCACGGCGGTGTCTGCAGGGGTCATCCTGGCGGCTATTCCGACCGTGGTCGCCTTGTTGAGCTGGTTGATTTTGCGTGAGCGAATTGGTCCACGGGTCTGGGCAGCCATTGGCCTTGCGGTGACTGGAATCGCGTTGTTTTCACTATCAAAACAAGAGCTTACTACTGATATTCAACAAGGGCTATCGCCTGATTCATTGCATAAGCCCCTTTGGCTTGGCAATTTGCTTGTGTTTGGTGCAGTGGTGTGTGAAGCATCCTATGCAGTGATTGGTAAAAAGCTCACCGGAAGTGTCTCGCCTAAACGAATCACGGCATTGATCAACCTTTGGGGTCTGGCCTTGATGACACCTTTCGGGCTCTATGTCGCCTGGACTTTTGACTTTGCGGCGGTCAAACCCACCATATGGTTTCTACTGGTGTTCTACGCCTTGGCTGCAAGCGTCTGGACCGTCTGGCTTTGGATGACCGGGCTGAAAACGGTGCCTGCCGCCCGCGCCGGAGTGTTCACCGTGATGTTGCCAATTTCGGCGGCATTGGTGGGGGTCGGGGTGCTGGGTGAAAAACTCAGCCCTCTGCAAATCGTGGCCTTTGGACTTTGCCTGCTTGGTGTGGTGCTCGCGACCCTGCCCAGTCGCGCTGCCGCAGCCCCACGGTCGACAGAATAATTTCCTGTCAGACCAGGCGGCGGTCGCTCACAACGATGCCATCTGCATCGGCGTACAGCCATTCCCCAGGCTTCATCCATACGCCCTGAATTTGCACGGCCAGATCTTTGAGACCCTGGTTTTTCTTTTCAGTTGGCATTGGCGTGCTGGCCAACGCCCGAATGCCAACATCGAGCGGCGCAAGCTCTGCCACATCACGTACACAGCCATCGATCAACACGCCTGCCCAGCCATTTCTAGCCGCAGCTGCGCCAAGGTTGCCCCCCAGCAGAGCACGACGCAGTGACCCCGCTCCGTCCACCACCAGGACCTTTCCTATGCGTCCTTCCGGTGTGTCTTCATAACCGCAAGCATCCACTGCGGCTTTAACCAGCGTGTTGTCTTCAAAACATTTGACGGTCACCACCGGGCCACAAAAAAGACGGCGTGCCCCAAAGTCCCTGAAGACGGGTGGCAGGACCCGGAATCGTTCAACTGGGTCGTTTTTATGTGCATCGCACAGGTCACATGTTGCAAATTTGAACTTCATAGTTTTTGTTCCGAGGTAGATGTCTGTTGCAAAAATTGTAAAACGCCACGCATCACTGCAAAAAAAAGTCTCTTCCGCAGTGAAATTCGCGTGATCCCCCTTGGAAAGTGCGAAATTCTCCAGTAGGATTCGCCCCAACCAGCAACACGGTTGTGTGCTGGCGATTCACTCAACTTGAAAAAGGACGACCCAACATGGCAACTGCAAAAAAAGCGCCAGCAAAGAAAGCGGCACCTGTCACCAAAGCTGCACCAGCAAAAAAAGCTGCACCAGCCCCAAAAGTAGCCGCCAAGAAAGCTGCGCCTGCCAAGAAGGCTGCTCCGGCAAAGAAGGCGGCACCAGCAAAGAAGGCTGCACCTGCTAAAAAACCAG
>CAIOAQ010000318.1 GCA_903856025.1 uncultured beta proteobacterium | reverse complement strand
TGGCCAGTCAGGAATTAGCCAGTCCGGGTGCATACCGACAGTTTGTTCAGACAAAGGCGTGAATCTTGTCGTAGGCTGCCCACAGCTTGTGGTGCATTTCGCAGCCTTCCAGCGCCAGGCCCGGAGCGCTCAGACCCATGAAGCGGTCTTCCTGCATGATGAGCGCATGGGCTTGTGCCAACGGACCCGCACCGTACAACAGCGCCAGCGTGTCCAGGTAAGGGCCGCTGTCGCCCATGTCGGCCAAGCGGATCAGGTTCTGGATGCAGGCGTAGACGCGTTTGCGCTCGGGGTTGCACTGGTCAAAGCTCAAAATCCATTCACAGCCTTCCAGCGTGGCGGCTTCATCACCGACGGCCAGCGCCAGCAAGGTTTTGAGTTCACCCAGACGCAGGTCGCTCCACAACGAACCGGCATCGGCGGCCATGCCAATCAGGCCGGGCACCGGGCGGTGGTCCGCCAGGTTGGATTCGTTCAGGGTTTCGAGCAAATCCGTGCACTCTTCGTCGTCCAGGTCGCTCAGGTTCAGGATGGCTTCACGGATCGGATTGGCGATGCTGTTGTTCTCGAATTCCAGATCATCCACCGGGTAAATTTCGGACAGACCAGGCACCAGAATGCGGCAGGTGTACACACCCAACTGCGAAAAATCAGCGATGTACACCTCATTGCCGTCCTGATGCAGGCGGGCCAGGCACCAGGCGCAGTCCTCGGCGGTGGTGGTGGAAAAGTTCCAGTCCACAAACTCAAAATCAGGCACATCACCCAGGAACTTCCAGTGGATGACACCGCTGGAATCCACAAAGTGAATTTCAATGTTGGTGGAGCTGGCGGTTTCTTCCAGATCAAAACCCGGTGCAGGAAAGCCCGACAAGGCATCGAGTGCACGACCTTGCAACAACTCGGTCAAGGCACGTTCCAGCGCCACTTCAAAGCGCGGGTGTGCGCCAAAACTGGCAAAACAGCCCTGGTCCAGCGGGTTCAGCAGGGTGACGTTCATCACCGGGTACTGTCCACCCAGCGACGCGTCTTTCACCAAAATGCCAAACCCGGCCTCGCGCAGCGCTGCAATGCCACGCTCGATACGCGGGTAGCGGGCAATCACGGTATCAGGCACATCGGGCAGGCAAATGCCTTCGCTGATGATGCGGGCCTTGATGGCGCGCTCAAAAATCTCGGACAGGGCTTGTGCACGCGCTTCCATGGGGGTGTTGCCTGCCGACATGCCGTTGCTTACATACAGGTTGCCGATAATGTTGACCGGAAAATACACGGTTTGCTGATCACTTTGGCGCACGTAGGGCAAAGCGCAGATGCCGCGCTCGGAGGCACCAGAATTGAAATCCACCAGGCTGCTGGCGTCGATGTTGCTTTCCGGGTTGTAAAACTGGTGCAGTTCCGTGGTCAGCAACTCGGCAGGCCAGGTTTGATCTTCAGGCACGGTGAACCAGCGCTCTTGCGGAAAGTGCACATGGGCGCGCTCGACCACATCTGGGCCAAGGTAGAAATGGGTCCAGAAATAGTGGGTCGACAGGCGCTCACAAAACTCACCCAAGGCACTGGCAAGGCAAGCCAAACGGCTGGCACCCTTGCCGTTGGTGAACAGCAGCGGGCAGTCACGGTCACGGATGTGCACCGACCAGATGCCTTCCACCGGGTTCAACCAGCTGCGTTCTTCAATGTGAAAACCCAAGGACTGCAGCTTGCCTTGCAGCGTGCTGATGGTGGATTCAAGAGCGGCATCTTTGCCAGGAATAAAGGTGTTGTGCGTCATCGCACCAGCATAACCGATGCAGGGCGGGCAGCGAAGCGGCACTCGTCCAAAAGGCTAGACTCTGCACTTTTACTTTCAGCCAACTCGCACCGGAGATTTTGATGATTCTTGAACTTGCCGACATTCGCATTCACCCTGAGCAAAACGCCGCTTTTGAAGAAGCCATCCAGCGCGGCTTGACCACGGTCATTGCCCATGCCAAAGGCTTTGAAGGTTTCAAGGTGAACCATGGCATTGAAAACCCGCAACGCTACGTGCTGCAAATTTTCTGGACCGCGCTGGAAGACCACACCGTAGGCTTTCGGGAGTCGGCCGCGTTTGCCGAGTGGCGCGCCATCGTCGGGCCATTTTTTGCCAGCCCACCGGTGGTAGAGCACTTTGAATTAGTAGCAAAATCAGCCTGAAGCCTCCTGAAAACAAGCGCATTCAACTCGCAAAAGAATAGCATCATGACCTTTGCATTTCCTCCCGCACCAGTGGTGTGTGTGCCGGTGCTTGGCACCAGCACGATGTTTCCGGTGCACCGTATCTATTGCGTGGGCCGCAATTACGCCGAGCACGCCCAGGAAATGGGCCACAGCGGACGCGAGGCACCGTTTTTCTTCATGAAACCGGCCGATGCGGTGCTGGTGGTGCCCACTGGCGACACGGTTGACCTCCCCTACCCCACGCTGACCAAGAACCTGCACCATGAAATCGAACTGGTAGTGGCGATTGGCACCGGCGGCCAAAACATCACCGTAGAGGACGCGCCCAGCCACATCTTTGGCTACGCCGTGGGCCTGGACATGACCCGACGCGACTTGCAAAACGACATGAAGGCACAGGGACGACCCTGGTGCATTGGCAAGGGCTTTGAGCATTCCGCACCCATTGGCCCCATCACCCCGGTGGCGGTAGCGGTCGACATCAACCAAGCCACCATCCACCTGGAGGTGAATGGCCAGCCACGCCAACACAGCGCACTCAGCCAATTGATCTGGAACATTTCAGAAACCATTGCCCAGTTGTCCTGCGCCTGGACGCTGCAACCCGGCGACCTGATTTACAGCGGCACACCGGCTGGCGTGGGCGCGGTGATGCGAGGTGACACCCTGCACGGCAGCATCAGCGGCCTGGGTCACATTGATCTCAAGGTGGTCTGAAAAGGCCTCCAGCCCCTGCCAAACGGACATCGTTCGCTTTCAAATTACACTGCAGACATGCACCGCCCCCCCATCAAACACTGCAGAAACTGCGGCACGGCCGTGGTGTACCGCTTGCCAGACGATGGCGACACCAAGGAGCGTGGGGTCTGCCCAAACTGCCAGACTGTGCATTACGAGAACCCGCTGAATGTGGTGGGCACCATTCCCGTATGGGGCGACCAGGTGCTGTTGTGCAAACGCGCCATTGAGCCGCGTTACGGCAAATGGACACTTCCGGCGGGTTTCATGGAATTGAACGAGACGGTGAGTGAAGGTGCCGCCCGTGAAACCGTGGAAGAGGCCGGTGCGCAGTTTGAGATGGGCGAGTTTTTCTCACTGGTGAACATCCCACGCGTGGGGCAAGTGCAGCTTGAGCACGCCCAGGGAACCGGTGGGAAAGACGGACGCGAAAGCATCCGGCGCCAACACGCCAAAGAGTGAAGGCCCCAGCAGGATGCCGGCGACCATTTCGCCGACGACCGAGGGCTGGCCGA
>CAIOAQ010000317.1 GCA_903856025.1 uncultured beta proteobacterium | reverse complement strand
TGGCTATGACCTTTGGGTCGCACAAGCCAACAACGCCGCGTTGGGTGCGCAGGCCGCTTATGACGATGAGGTGCCTGGTTTTGAAGCGTTGTTTGTGCGTAAGGGGCGCGACTGGCCGCGGTTCTATGATGCAGTTAAAGAATTGGCCAAGCGTTCCAAAGAAGAGCGATCCCAACAATTGAAACAATGGGCAAATGGCATACAAGGTTAATGCACTATGGCTGAACTGAACATCGTCAGAGAACACGCTTTGGGTCTGGCCAAGGCACGCAAGCTGGCCTTTAAATGGGCCGAGCAGGTCGAACAGGAATTCGACATGCAATGTACCTATTCAGAAGGCAAACACACGGATGAAGTGGACTTTGTACGCGCTGGAATCAAAGGAAATTTGATCGTCACCAAAGACCGTTTTGAATTGCGCGCCCAGCTTGGTTTTTTGCTGGGAGCGTTCAAGGGCACGATTGAAGCCGAGATTGTGAAAAACCTCGACGCTTTACTGGCTGCGCCAACGGCACAGCAACAGGCAAAGGAGCCAGCCGCAAAGAAACGGCCAGTCAAAAAAAACTGATCAGCTCAACGACTCGATCAGGTCAATGTACTGTTGCATGGCATCGGTGTCTGAGGTGCCTTTGAGCGTGTTCCATGCATCCCACTTGGCGCGACCAATCATGTCGGTAAAACCGGGTCGCTTTTCGCCGTTGTCGCCCGCACTGCCTTGTTTGTACAGGGCGTAGAGTTTGAGCAGCGTCATGTTGTCAGGGCGTTCGCTCAGATTTTTGGAGTTGGCAACAGCAGCTTCAAATTTGGTTTTCAGGTCGGACATGGTGAGGCTCCATAAGGGTGAAAATTCAGCGGGAAATGGCAATCAAGGGGTATCTTAAAGGGCGTTTTGCTCTCAAAATAGAGACCTTTCCCAAAAAACAAAATTGCCATGGCCAAAAGTACCATCAGTCCGACCGTTGTGGAGCGCATGACCAAAGTGGACACGGCCTGGCTTCGCATGGACTCACCCAGCAATCTGATGATGATTCTGGGTGTTTGGATCATCAAGCCAGGTGTCAGTTACAAAGCGACTTGTGAACGCATTGAAGAACGGTTGCTGAAGTACCCACGGTTTGGCCAGCGGGTGCAAATGGACGCCACGGGTGCCACTTGGATCACTGATGACGATTTCAAAATCACCCGGCACGTGATTCGGGAAAAGTTGCCTGCTTCCGCCAGAAGTAACCCGCAGAAAGCCCTGCAAGAACGGCTGGGTGAACTCGCCATGCAGCCGCTGGACATGAGGTACCCGTTGTGGGACTTTCGATTGGTTGAACAATATGACGGTGGCTCGGCCTTGATGGTTCGGATTCACCACTGTATTGCCGATGGGCTGGCGCTGATCGCAGTCACGCAATCATTGGTGGACGGTGGCACCGAGCCTCCCAAGAGGCGCTCCAGGCGCGCGACCGCGCCGGGTTGGCAGGCCGCTGCGGAAGATTGGATGTCGAACACCCTCATTGAACCCATCACCCTGGCTACAGTGAAAGCATTGGAGGCGGCAGGTGATGGCGCTGCCCATGCCTTGGGTGCTTTGGGTGACCCTCGCACCGTGATCGAAGCGTTGTTTGAAAAGGGTGTCAGCAAGGGGATGAGCGGGTCCGCTGATGTGGCTCGGTTGGCCTATCAGGTGCTGCGGGATGGTGCCTCGCTGGCACTCATGAACGACGACTCGCCGACCCGACTCAAGGGCCAGCCAGGTCAAACCAAGCGGGTGGCGTGGTGTCAGCCGATACCTCTGGATGAAGTGCGTGCGGTAGGCAAGGCGTTGCAATGCTCCATCAACGATGTGCTGCTGGCCTGCGTGGCAGGTGCTTTGGGGCAATACTTGCGAGCGCATGGGGACTCGGTGGCGGGCAAGGAAATTCGTGCCATGGTGCCGGTCAACCTGCGGCCGATGGAGCAAGCCTATAAATTGGGTAACCAGTTTGGTTTGGCTCCGGTGGTATTGCCGATCGGTTTGAGCAATCCGGTCGAGCGGGTTTTTGAGGTGCGCCGCCGCATGGGGGAGCTCAAAGGCAGCTTGCAACCTTTGCTGGCGTTTGCGTTGCTTGCTGTGGCGGGGGTGGTGGTCAAGCCGGTACAGGATGCCATGCTCAATCTGTTTTCCAAAAAAACCACGGCGGTCATGACCAACGTGCCGGGCCCGCGCGACAAGCTGACGTTTTGTGGTTCTACGCTGGATCAAACCCTGTTTTGGGTGCCGCAGTCGGGCACCGTGGGGCTGGGCGTGTCGATTTTGAGCTACGGTGGTGGTGTGCAATTTGGCATCATCAGTGACACCACGCTGATTCCTGACCCGCAGGCCATCATTGACCAGTTTGCACCGGAGTTCGAGCAGCTCAGCCTGCTGACGATGATGTTGCCATGGGGTGAATGATGGCTATCTAATAGATAGCAATTGTTCTTTTAAAACTGAGGGCTACAAGCCAATAGCTTAGTCAGAGAGTTCGGTGCGTGCCAGTTCTACGTCCAGTCGCTCCAGGGCATCCAAGGGGTTGGCTTGTGCAGCCAATTGGTACAGATTGGTAGCTTCTTTCAGCATCTTTTCACCGTCCAGCATCATCATGGCACGTGCGTATTCGATCATGCCTGTGGCAGATTGCGCATGCAATTGCAGTGCTTGTGTAAATAACCTCATGCCGGTGTCCCGGTGCGCGCCGTAAGCCATGGCGCCAATCAATGTGCCTACCTTGTCAATGACCTCGGCGTGAAAGGTCCCCAACGCAATGTGGGCATCCGGGTGGTCAGGTTTACTCTTTAGAACTGTTTCAAGGTCATTTTTGACCTTGGTGCCAATACCCTGCGCCAGGGCTTTTGCCACACTGATGCCCTGACTGTAGCGTCCGAGTGCATAGGCGCGCCAGTAGTGGGCGTTGAAGTTGTCCGGTTCATGGTCAACTTGGTAATCAGCACGCTTGGCCGCTTCAAGCAACAATTCCAGCCGACGTTCTTCGTGTTTCTCGAGGTAGGTGGCGTACATGCAGGTGGCTTTGTTGGCCACATTCACGCCAACCCGTCCGAGCTTGAGCCCTGCGGAGCAAGCCTTATGAAATTCACCGTTGTGAAACAACGCCCATGCGTCAAGTAACTTGGGGTCTTGTGGCAGGGGCTCCAAGTCTCCCGCGTGCAATTTGGCCCATTTTTTTTTCACACGGGCCGCGTCGAAATCAAATTCACCATCAAATGGGAAAGCGGTCCATCTGGCCATGTTTGTCTCCTGAGCACTGTTTTTTTACTTGGAGTCCTTATTGTAGGCATCGGCCAAGTGGAGCAAATGCGCGCGTTGGCTCGTCTCCAGGTAGGGCGCCAGCAGGTTTAAAACATGCTGTGCGCCGCGTAACAGGGCGGCTTGAGCGTTGGAGGGCTCCAGGGCGTTGCGCGGGTCCCGCACGTACTCAAAACTCAGCCAATAGGTCAGCACTACGACCATGCTGGTGGCGGTGGCATCAAGTTCTCGTGAATCGATCTGCAGGGCGCCGCCCCGGCGCATCCCGTCCAGCAGGCCCTTGATGGCGCGTGTTTTATTTTTCAATACCGATTGGAAATGGGTTTCCAGTCGGCGGTTTTTGCTCAGCAGGTCATTCAGGTCACGGTACAAAAACCGGTACTGCCAGATCAGCTCGAACAAGGTGTGCAGAAAAAACCAGGCATCCTCGACATCGCGGACATCGTCGCCGGCACCCAGCAGGTCATTGAGGGCTCGCTCAAAACGGTCAAACAACGCGTTGATCAGCTCATCTTTGGCCGGGTAGTGGTAGTACAAGTTGCCGGGACTGATGTTGAGTTCCGCAGAGATCAGCGTGGTGGAAACGTTGGGCTCGCCAAAGCGGTTGAACAGCGACAGCGTGACTTCAAGAATACGCTCTGCGGTGCGCCTGGGTGCTTTTTTTACCATGTGGGAACACCGTCAAGAGAAGCGGCGTTTACGACCTGCTGCAGGTTGGTCATGATGTTGTGCAACTTCGTTAATGATTGGCCCACACGCGTGGGTGCGCGCCGCGGCGGACACAAATGCGCATGGGTGTCGTCCAGTGCCGCATGGTTGAGTGTGATGCCGTGGTAACCCAGTTTGGTGCTTAAGCCGGTCTGGCGTGAATGCAACATTTGTCGGGTTTGTTGGTAAGCGTGTTCAGCCAGATGGCGGCGCTGGCTGTAGCTGAACGTGTTGGCCAAGTACAACTCGGGGTCGCGGTGGTTGGGCTCGATCAAAATGATGTCGGTGTTGGGATAGGCTTGTTCGTAATTTTTCAACCCTAACACCAGGCGTGAGTGGATGAGGGACCTGAAGGTCTGGCTCAGCACGGCGGGCAATCCACCCTCGGCAATGCGTGGAATTGGTTCTGGCGCGGCCCAGGGGGTCAGCGCATCAACCGGCGCTTTGGGCGCGGAGGCATCAAATGGCACCAGCGGGTTCAGGCACAACATCAGGTCTACGCCATCATCGAGCGCAACCGTGGCGTGCATGGTCTTGATCAAGGCACCATCTACAAAATGTTGACCATCAATTTCAACCGGTGGGAAAAGTCCAGGTAGTGCGGCGCTGGCCTGCACGGCTTTGGAGATGGGCACGTGGTCCCACCCCGTACGGCCAAACGGTACTGCCGTGCTGCTGTCAAGGTGGGTCGCTACCAGCGTCAGACGCCCCTTGAGCTGGCGAAAATCGTTGGTACGACCGGGTTTGGCGAACAGACGGGTCAATTCGACATCGATCTGCTGGTTTGAAAAAATGCCGGTGGGCAGGCTTGGGCCAAATCGCTCAAGCATGCGCATGAAAGACTGGCGTCCCATGCTGCCTTGCCAAGCACTGGCCATCAGGAGCGCCGGCAAGCGTAAGCTGCGCGAGAAAAATTCAGAAAACGCCGGTGTCAGCAGGCAAGCGGGATCGAACGCTTCTATCTGGTGTTTGCGGTCTTCAATGAAGAGTGAAAAAAGTTGGTGTGGTGTGATGCCGTTGGCCAAACCGGCCGCTATGAATCCACCCGCTGACACGCCTACATAGTGATGCAGTCGGGTGAAGTCTATGCCTACCAGCGACTCTTGCAAGGCACACAGTGCCCCGATTTCATAAATGGCCCCCAGAGGACCGCCGCCTGCCAATGCGAGTGCAATTTTGGGAGAAGACGGCGGACTGGTTCGTGTCATGGACGCAGAGTTTAGGCCGGATTAACCAAGAGTTATACAGGGTTTACCTGAGCCGCTGGTTCAGCTGCTTTGGGGGTGACCTTTTTGGGAGTTGCCTTCTTTGGCGCTGCTTTCTTGGCTGGGGCAGGTGCCGCAGGTTTTGCAGTTGCCTTTGTTGCTGGTTTTACCGCCTTGGCCGCAGGTTTTGCTGGAGTTTTGGCGGCAACCTTGGCGGGAGCGAGTTTTTGAACACTGGCGTTGAGCGCGTCAATGCGGGCGATCAGCGCGTCCACGTCTTTGGCGGATGGCACACCGAGCTTGTTGAGTGCCTTGGCGACGCGGTTCTCAAAAATACTTTCCAGCTTGTCCCATTGGCCTGATGCCTTGCTGGAAATGTCAGTGGCCATGCTGGTCATTTTTTGGGTCGCTTCGGAGATTTTTACTTCGGCGGCGGATTGGGTTTTTCGTTGAAAACTCATGCCTTCTTTTACCAACGCCTCATACGCTTTGGTGCCTTCAGATTGCGCCTTGTTGAAGGCGCCCAGCCCAGCTTGCCAAATTTGTTGTGCCGAATCCTTGACCGAGCTCGACAGCAAAGAAGCGGTCGGACGGCTTGATTTGCTGGCGGATTTTGCGGATTTTTTCGCGGCTGGGCTGACTTTTTTCAGTTTGGTGACCATGGGGAACTCCTGATGAATGTGTAGACAAACGGTGGGGAAACACTGAACGGCATTCGATCATTGCGCATGCAGTGCCTACTTTAAGGGGCAAGTACGGTTTTTTGTAGGGGCTGCATCCTAAAAGCCGTATTGTCAGCTAGCGGGTTTACGCTGAATCAGTTTCCGCTCAATTTGAGCCAGAATGTGGCATTCACATGGAGGTTGAGCATGCAGTATTTCGTCACAGGGGCAACTGGTTTTATTGGCAAACGTCTGGTAAAAAAACTGCTCGAGCGCAAAGGCTCGGTGGTGTATTTTCTGATCCGCAAGGAAAGTGAAGGCAAAGTTAAGGCGCTGCGTGAGTTTTGGGGCACCACATCCGCGCGCGTGGTGCCCGTGTTCGGCGACCTGACCAGTAAAAAATTGGGTGTCTCTTTGGCTGTGGTCAAGCAGTTGAAAGGGCAGGTAGATCATTTTTACCACTTGGCCGCCATCTATGACATGGGGGCCAGTGAGGCCAGCCAGATTGAGGTCAATGTGGACGGCACGCGAAACACCGTCGAATTCGCCAAAGCCATAGATGCTCGCCATGTACATCACGTGAGTTCGATTGCTGCTGCGGGTCTGTACGAAGGGGTGTTCCGCGAAGACATGTTTTCCGAGGCAGAGAACTACGAGCACCCGTATTTCATGACCAAGCATGAGTCTGAAAAAATTGTTCGCAACGAATGCAAGGTGCCGTGGTCGGTCTACCGGCCAGCCATGGTGGTCGGTGACAGCCAAACCGGTGAAATGGACAAGGTTGACGGCCCCTATTACTTCTTCAAGCTGATCCAGCGCATGCGCCAGGTGCTGCCACCCTGGATGCCCTCCATTGGCCTTGAAGGTGGACGTGTCAACATCGTTCCTGTGGATTTTGTCGTGGATGCGCTGAATACCATCAGCCATCAGAAAGACATCAGCAAACGCTGCTACCACCTGGTTGATCCGGTGGGGTATCGCGTCGGTGATGTGCTGGATATCTTCAGCAAAGCGGCGCACGCGCCCAAGATGAACCTGTTTGTCAACGCGGCACTGCTGGGGTTCATCCCCCGCAGTGTGACGAAAGGCCTGATGGCCTTGGCGCCGGTGCGCCGGGTACGCAACGCCATCATGAAAGATTTGGGCTTGCCCGAAGACATGCTCACCTTCGTCAACTACCCCACGCGTTTTGATTGCCGTGATGCTCTGGCTGCACTCAAAGGCACCGGTGTTGAATGCCCGAATCTGAAAGACTACGCTTGGCGCTTGTGGGATTACTGGGAGCGTCATCTTGATCCGGCCTTGCACATTGACCACAGCCTGCGCGGCACGGTGGGCGGCAAGGTGGTGCTGGTTACAGGCGGATCTTCAGGCATTGGATTGGCTGCGGCCCACAAATTTGCTGAAGCAGGCGCTATCACTTTGATATGTGGCCGTGATCAGGGAAAACTTGATGAAGCCTGTGCCGAGGCGAAAGCCAAGGGATACCAGTTCATCGCCTACGCGGTGGATATCTCAGAAGCTGAGGACTGTGCCAATTTTGTCAAAGAGGTCATCTTGACGCACGGTGGGGTTGACTTTTTGATCAACAACGCGGGCCGTTCGATCCGCCGCGCCATCGAGTCGAGTTACGACCGTTTCCACGACTATGAACGCACCATGCAGCTCAACTACTTTGGCAGCCTGCGGGTGACCACCGGGTTTTTGCCCGGCATGGTTGCCAAGCACCACGGGCATGTGGTCAACATCAGCAGCATTGGCGTGTTGACCAATGCGCCACGTTTCAGCGCCTATGTGGCCAGCAAAGCGGCGCTGGATGCCTGGACACGTTGTGCCAGCAGCGAGTTTGCCGACCAGGGGGTGACATTTACCACCATCAACATGCCGCTGGTGCGCACCCCCATGATTGCGCCCACCAATTTGTACAACAACGTGCCCACGCTGGCACCGGAAGAAGCCGCCGACATGATTGCGCAGGCCTGCATCTTCAAGCCGGTACGCATTGCCACACGCCTGGGCATCACCGGTCAAATTCTGCATGCCGTGTTGCCACGCGTGGCACAAATCGCCATGAACACCAGCTTCAGGATGTTTCCGGATTCGCATGCCGCCAAAGGCGCCAAACCGGGTGACAAGGCAGACAAACCCAAGCTGTCAGCGGAGGCCGTGGCCTTGCAACAGATGATGCGTGGGATTCATTTTTGACCTTGCCCCGGTGTAGCAACGGGTAAAGCAATGCCTGCCACCAGGTGCGGGCGCATTTTCCTGTTTGCGGTGGACAGCTTGTCAGGCAATAGGCACGCGCAAGCTCCAGTTGCAACAGGGCGGGTCATGGACATTGCTAAACTTTCAAACCAATTTTTCATCACAACGGAACGCATTCACGCGCACACACCATGACCACCCTAGGCACACCGCTCTCACGTCACGCTACCAAAGTCATGTTGCTGGGCAGTGGCGAACTCGGCAAGGAAGTGCTGATTGCGCTGCAACGTCTCGGTGTGGAAACCATTGCGGTTGATCGTTACAACCATGCACCGGGGCAGCAAGTGGCGCACCACGCGCGCACCATTGCCATGAGCGATCCGGCCCTGCTGAGAGAGCTGATCGAGCATGAAAAGCCCGACTTGGTCGTGCCAGAGATCGAAGCCATTGCCACCCCCATGCTGGAAGTGCTGGAAGCCACCGGTGTGGTGCGCGTCATTCCCACGGCGCGTGCGGCGCGTCTGACCATGGACCGCGAAGGCATTCGCCGCCTGGCTGCTGAAACCCTGGGTTTGCCGACGAGTCCGTACCAGTTTTGCGACTCGTTAGCAGAACTTCAAGCTGCGATTGATGCCGGCATTGGTTACCCGTGCATCGTCAAGCCAGTGATGAGTTCCAGCGGCAAAGGCCAAAGCAAGATCAGCGGCCCGGCCGATGTGCAACACGCCTGGGACTACGCCATGGCCGGTGGTCGCGTCAGCCACGGGCGCGTCATTGTGGAAGGCTTCATTGATTTTGACTACGAAATCACCCTGCTCACCGTGCGTGCCAAAAATGCCGAAGGCGGCATTGACACCCATTTTTGCGATCCGGTCGGGCATGTGCAGGTCAACGGCGATTACGTGGAAAGCTGGCAGCCGCATCCGATGAGTCCCACAGCGCTCGAAAAAGCGCGGTACATCGCCAAAACAGTCACCGACGATCTTGGCATTGGCCTGGACGGACAGCCCAGCGGACTGGGCATCTTTGGGGTGGAGTTGTTCATCAAGGGGGACATGGTCTGGTTCAGCGAAGTGTCTCCGCGTCCGCACGACACCGGGTTGGTGACGCTCACCACCCAGTGGCAAAGCGAATTTGAGCTGCACGCCCGCGCCATTTTGGGCCTGCCGGTCAACACCGCCCTGCGCAACCCAGGTGCCAGCGCCGTGATTTATGGGGGGGTGGATGCCAAAGGCATCGTGTTTGACGGGGTGGACGACGCGCTGCGCGTGCCAGGCACCGACATCCGTCTGTTTGGCAAGCCAGAGAGTTTTGTCAAACGCCGCATGGGTGTGGCGCTGGCGGCGCATGCAGACGTGGAGCAGGCCCGTGTGAATGCCAAGCTGGCCGCCTCCAAGGTCAAGCCCCGCGAGGCTTGATCCTGGCAGCACGTCGCTACGCTGTTAGCGTTTGCGGCGTGCCAGCACGGCTTGTGACAGCACGTCCAGGCTTTGCAGCGAATCGTCCCAGCCCAGACAGGCATCGGTGATGCTTTTGCCGTATTCGAGCTTGTCGGATTTATCTTTGCCGGGCGTGAATTTTTGAGCGCCGGCATTCAAGTGACTTTCGATCATCACGCCAAACACCTGGTGTGAGCCGCCGCTGATTTGCCCGGCGATGTCGCGTGCCACCTCAAGTTGTTTTTCGTGCTGCTTGCTGCTGTTGGCGTGGCTGCAGTCGACCATCAAGGTGGCAGGGAGCTTGGCTTTTTCCAGATCCGCACACGCCTTGGCCACGCTGACTGCGTCATAGTTGGGGGCCTTGCCACCGCGCAGAATCACATGGCAGTCATGGTTGCCATTGGTTTGCACGATGGCCACTTGGCCGTTTTTGTGTACCGACAAAAAGTGATGACCACCAGCTGCGGCCTGGATCGCATCGGTGGCGATTTTGATGTTGCCATCGGTGCCGTTTTTGAAGCCAATCGGCGCGGACAGGCCCGAGGCCAGTTCGCGATGTACTTGACTTTCGGTGGTGCGCGCGCCGATGGCACCCCACGAAATCAGGTCGCCCAGGTACTGGGGCGAGATCACGTCCAGGAACTCGCTGCCCGCAGGCAGACCCAGGCGGTTGATTTCAATCAGCAATTGGCGGGCAATGCGCAAACCCTCGTCAATGCGGAACGATTCGTCCAGGTAGGGGTCGTTGATCAGCCCCTTCCAGCCGACCGTGGTGCGTGGTTTTTCAAAATACACGCGCATCACAATTTCAAGTGTGTCCGCGTATTTTTCGCGCTGTTCCTTCAGGCGACGGGCGTATTCGATGGCCGCTGCCGGGTCGTGGATGGAGCACGGGCCAATGATCACCAACAGGCGGTCGTCTTTACCCGCCATGATCTGGTGGATGTGGCGCCGGGTTCTGCTGATCATCTTTTCAACCGGTGTACCTGAAATGGGGAAGAACCGGATCAAATGCTCGGGTGGGGGCAACACGGTGATGTCCTTGATGCGTTCGTTGTCGGTCTGACCGGTGCGGTCAGTGGCGGGGGTGGACGTGTTGGTCCCCCAGGCATCTTTGTCGGTAGTCACTTTGGCATTCATGGGTCTGTTCCTTCAATCAAGTTAGGTATCAAAAACACATAAAAAAACCGCCGGGGTAAGCGGCGGTTTTGGGAAGATCAGGACGTTTTGTTTGGGTACGTTCAGAACTCTCTACCGCCAGGGGCGCTTGAGAACCAAAAATAGCTAAAGAAAAAAGTGACTGACTTCATGGGGGTGGAATGTAGCACAGTCGCGCGTCGCGTTCTCAAGCCGTTCCGCCAACCGTCAGTCCATCGAGCCGCAAGGTCGGCTGGCCGACACCCACCGGCACGCTTTGACCTTCTTTGCCGCAGGTGCCGACGCCGCTGTCGAGTTTCAGGTCGTTGCCGATCATGCTGACGCGTTTTAAACATTCCGGGCCGCTACCGACCAGGGTGGCCCCCTTGACCGGGTACTGGATCTTGCCGTTTTCAACCCAGTAGGCCACGCTTGCAGAAAACACGAATTTGCCGCTGGTGATGTCGACCTGACCCCCACCAAAGTTGGTGGCGTAGAGGCCCTTTTTGATGCTGGCCACAATTTCTTCGGGGTGTTTGTCGCCGGCGAGCATGTAGGTGTTGGTCATGCGCGGAATCGGCACGTTGGCATAACTTTCACGGCGACCATTGCCAGTGGGTTTGACTCCCATCAGCCGCGCGTTCATCGCGTCCTGGATATAGCCCCGCAGGATGCCGTCTTCGATCAGCACATTGCGCCCGCTGGGGTTGCCTTCGTCATCCACATTGAGGGAGCCGCGCCGATCAGCGATGGTGCCATCGTCCAGCACCGTGACACCTTTGGCCGCCACCCGTTGACCCACGCGGCCACTGAAGGCGCTGGAGCCTTTGCGGTTGAAGTCGCCTTCCAGCCCGTGGCCAATGGCCTCGTGTAACAAAATTCCGGGCCAGCCTGGACCAAGCACGACGGTCATTTCTCCGGCCGGGGCAGGGCGAGCGTCCAGGTTGGTGAGCGCGCTGTCCACGGCTTCGTCGACATAACTTTGGATCAGGGCGTCGTCGAAATAGGCAAAACCAAAACGGCCGCCGCCACCTGCTGAGCCCATTTCACGGCGACCGCTTTGTTCTACAAACACCGTGACACTCAGACGAACCAGCGGGCGAACATCGGCGGCCAAGGTGCCGTCCGCACGTGCGATCAGCACCACATCGTGCTCGGCAGCCAGTCCGGCCATGACCTGTGCCACGCGAGGATCTTTGGCGCGAGCGAGTTGCTCTACTTTTTCAAGCAACTTGACTTTCGCGGTGCTGTCCAGACTGCTGATCGGGTCGGATCCCGGGTACAGGGACCGCGAGCCTGCTATCTTTGTAGTAGCTATTCGTGCCCTTTTTCCCTGGGCTACAGTACCAATTGATCGTACAGTTCTGGCTGCATCGAGCAAGGAATCCCATGAGATGTCGTCGGAATAGGCAAACGCGGTCTTCTCGCCACTGACGGCGCGTACACCCACGCCCTGGTCAATCGAAAAGGAACCCGTTTTGACAATGCCTTCTTCCAAGCTCCAGCCTTCTGAACGCGTGGTCTGGAAATACAGGTC
>CAIOAQ010000316.1 GCA_903856025.1 uncultured beta proteobacterium | reverse complement strand
CTCATTTGATCCCGTTGCGTTCGATGTCGCCGACGTCAATGAGCGCCTTAACCCATCAACGCCTTGACTGTCAATTGGGTACTGGTCGGGCGCTTACGTAACCCCGTACAAAATGAGATTGCCAAAAAACCTACACTTGCATCATTGCAGCACCGGATTTGGCACTTCAATGCCATTGCCCCGGATCTTAAATATTTTTGAGCTTGGATAGAGCAGTGATCAAGGTCTCCGTTTTTTTTGCGAAACAAAAGCGTACCACGTGCTGCTCAAAGCCGTGACCATAAAAAGCCGAGGTGGGGATGGCGGCCACCCCGATTTCCGTTGTGAGCCATTTGCAAAAATCAGCCTCGCTGGCTTGACTGATCTCGCCGTAATCAACACTCTGAAAATAAGTGCCTTCGCAAGGAAGTAGCTTGAAACGTGTTTGTATCAAGCCCGTGCGAAACAGATCTCGCTTTTGTTGATAAAAATTTGGCAAATTCAGATAAGGTGAAGGGTCAGACATGTACTCCGCAAGAGCATGCTGAACCGGCGTATTCACGGTGAATACATTGAACTGATGAATTTTTCTGAACTCCTGGCTTAATGCGTGCGGAGCGGCCACGTACCCGACTTTCCATCCAGTCACGTGAAAAGTTTTCCCAAAACTGGACACTACAAACGCGCGTTCAGCCAATCCTGCATAACTGGCGGCACTTTGATGCGGGCGACCATCAAAAACCATGTGTTCGTAGACTTCGTCGCTGATCAATAGCACGTTGGTAGGCTCAAGCAGCGTCTCAAGCTGCTGCATTTCCTGTGGTGTCCAAACGGTACCACTCGGATTGTGTGGTGAGTTGACGATGATTGCTCGAGTATTGGAGTTGATGGCTGCTGCAATGCGATCAAAGTCAGGTCGAAATGAGCCTGGCGTGAGGGGAACCCTCACGGCCACTCCACCTGCCAGTTCGATGTTAGGTACATAGCTGTCGTAACAGGGTTCGAGTACGATAACTTCATCACCTGGGTGAACAATTGCCAAAATGGCTGTCAGGATGGCCTGTGTTGCACCTGCTGTAACCGTAATTTCGGTGGTTGCCGAGTAATCATGCCCGTAGAGCGTCCTTATTTTTGAAGCAATCACTTCTCTCAGTTCTGGAACACCGGGCATAGGGGGATATTGGTTCAAACCGGCTTGCATGGCCTGGGTCACGGCGTTGATCAGTTTCGGATCGCAATTAAAGTCTGGAAAGCCTTGCCCCAAATTCACGGCTTTTTTTTCAGCAGCAAGTGCAGACATGACCGTGAAAATGGTCGTCCCAACATTGGGGAGTTTGGATGTGAGGGCTTTACAACTCATAGTCATTGACACTTCCGGTCATGGCACGTGCGACCAGGTTTCGATCCAATCGGCTGCTGAGTAGCTCGGCAAATTTATAAACGAAATTTCGGAGGTAGGCGCCTCGCTTAAACGCAACGCGGGCAACATTTTGGCCAAAAAGTTGCCCGGCAGGGCGAACCACAAGGCCGGAATGTGTTTCACTGTCCATCACGTCCCGTACGGACATTTCTGCCGCAATACCGATACCAAGACCAAGTTTGACGTAGGTCTTGATCACGTCTGAATCAATGGCTTCCAACGCAATTCGAGGTTCCAGCTTGCGGACGGCGAATGCGTGGTCAATCTTGGTGCGACCGGTGTAGGAAGGGTGATAAGTGATCAAGGGTTCCTGTGCGATGTCTTCCAGCGTCAGATGCTCCTTTGAGCACAAGGCGTGTCCAGTTGGCATCACAAGAACGTGCTGCCATTCGTAGCAAGGTAGGGTGACGAGCTCGTCGTAACCGTCAAGAGATTCGGTTGCGATACCGATCTCCGCAATTTCGTCAATCAGCATGCGTGCCACCTGATCTGGAGACCCCTGATGAAGGCTAACGTTCACCTTCGGGTAAGTTTGTCTCAATTTGGCGATGGGCTCTGGCAGCACATAACGTGCTTGGGTGTGTGTGGTTGCAATCGACAGAGTGCCACTATCCTCGGCGCTGTATTGCTCGCCAATACGTTTCAGGTTTCCTAGTTCGCGCATGATGACATCAATGCTTTTGAGGACTTGCTGGCCTGGCTCTGTGACACGCTTGAGGCGTTTTCCATGTCGGGCAAAGATTTCTATGCCAAGTTCTTCTTCGAGTTCAATGATCGCTTTGGATACACCCGGTTGTGAAGTGTGAAGCGCTTTTGCGGCTTCTGTGAGATTGAGGTCTCGTCGGACCGCCTCTTGTACAAATCGGAATTGATGTAGATTCATGTTTGTATATTTTTACGCCATTGTGCTTGGCAGGTCGTTCGGCATTGATAAATTTGCTAGCAGTTCGACTACGCGGCTATCTTCGCCTACTGAAGGACGCAATACAAAAGCAATTTGCGGATATGACTCTTTGATTTGCCGTACCAACTGCGGCAAGTCTTTGCGTGTATGTCGTCCGATGCCCAGAAACAATGGAACGATGGTGATGCATTGGACTTGGAGCGCCGCCAGCTCAGCTGTGACAGCAAACATGTTGGGCTCAGAGAGTTCCAAGAATGCACATCGAACAGTGAGCTGAGGGTTGAGGTGCCGCATACGTTCAGCTACCCGGTCGATGGGAATTCTCCATTCAGGATCTCGTGAACCGTGGGCGAGAAGAATAGTGGCTTGCATGGTGAAAGAGATCAGCTAAAGTGGAAGATCCAAAACAGGTGCTATCGTCTGAGTACGAGCCATCCAAAAGCCGTAAGTGAAATGATGGAATAAATCAAACCTGGTAACGCAGCTGTGAACCACGGCAGCCAGTTTTGCAAGTTGCCAATATAGCCAAAGACATTGTTGAGCAAAAAGAAACTGATGCCGGCCATGACACCACCAAAGACGTAACTTGCGATGCTGCCTGAACGGAAGTGCAAATAGGCAAACGGGAGTGCCAACACGACCATCACCAGGCAGCTTATTGGATAAAACACTTTTTTCCAGAATTCAATTTCATAGCGTTGAGCGGTTTGCGCATTATTCTGAAGGTGCTGGATGTATTCGAATAGATCGAGGGTGCTCATTCGCTCGGGCTTAAGCAGGGCAGCCGACACCATCTCTGCGCTGATGCGATTTGGCCAGCGCAGACTGTGTAGCTGTGCTCGTTCAATTTGCAGCCTGCTGGCACCTTGAAGAGGAAAATCAGTTCGATGCACTTGTTGAAATTGCCACGCATCACCTTCATCCAGTGTCGCAGTATCTGCCTGTGTCATGGATATCAGCAATCCACGGTTGTCAAATTCAAAAATGCGGATGCCGCGCAAGGAACCATCGGCGGTGAGTTCGCCAACATTTACGGCAAACTGGCTGTACAGCTGCTTTTCTTTTAGCCAAGCGCCTGTATGACCAATGGTGAGACGACCTGTATAGCGGGCTTTAAGCATTTGGGCTGTTCGGTCTGCTATGGGCGAAACATAGTCACCTACTGCAAACGTAAATACGACAAAACCAGAACCCAAAATCAGCAGGGTTTTCAATGCACGCCAAGGATCCAGGCCGCTGGTCCGCAAAATGGTGTACTCCGAACTCTGTGCCATGCGAGACATAACAAAAATGGTGCCTATCAAAACGGCAATCGGAATCAGCTCGTAAAGATGGCTTGGGATCATCAGTGCGACATAAGCAATAGCGTGTACCAGTCTATAGCCTGTCGCAGCGTGGCGGCTAACCGATTGCACTTCTTCAACAAAGTCAAAGAAGAAAAACAATGAAAGAAACCCCAAAGTGACAAACCCTACGGAACTAATGACCTCAGTGAAAATTAGACGGCGCAATGTTTTCAAGATGGCACCTTGAGCCCAGTTGGGCGCGGCTTCCAGATACTCAACAAGTGGCGCAAGTGCCAGTTGTTATGCCCCTTGGCCAGCCAAAGTGTGGCCATTGCAAGGACCCCCCCATGCAACAAAATCATGTAAGTGAAGAAAGTTAATTTACCAGAAACAACCCAACTTTGCCCCAGATTGAGTAAGTTGAAATAGATAATGAAAGCAAACAGTGCATATATTAGATTGACACTCTTGCCCACTCTTGGATTCACGCTGGAAAGTGCGACGCCAATGATTACAAAATTGATGGCCGCCAGAATCAGTCCGATACGCCAGGATAGCTCCCCAAGGG
>CAIOAQ010000315.1 GCA_903856025.1 uncultured beta proteobacterium | reverse complement strand
TGCTCCACTGTCTTTGCACTTGCGATGGCCTCGCGTGCTTCTTGTAAAACATCGGCATCCCCGCTGGCAGGTCGAGACATGGCGAATCTCCATCTGAATTGATGGAGATATTATTACACTAATGAATTAGAAATGGAATAAGCTGATCCAGCTATTACTGGCATCCCAAGTGTCTGTGGTCAGCATGATCGTGTCCGTTTTTGCACTTTCATGGGCAGTCAACGACATGAAGATCTCAAGGCTGTCCATGTTGGCGGCACAGGTTTTGAGCGCTTCGCTCTCGGTGTTCACGGTTCCGGCCTGGGCCAGTCTGTCTGACCGGATCGGTCGAAGGCCGGTCTTCCTGTTTGGCACGCTGATGTCGGCAGCCCTGATATGGCCTTACCTTTGGGCGATCAGCCGATCGGATGTGTTTCTTGTATTCCTCTTCAACCTGCTGCTGATTGGTGTTGCTTACAGCGCAGCCAATGGTGTCTGGCCATCGCTTTATGGCGAGCTGTTCAACACCAACGTCAGGCTTTCTGGTGTAGCCATTGGCACCCAGTGTGGTTTCATGCTGGCGGCCCAGGCTCCGGCCTTGGCGGCATACCTGATGCTTGGTACGCTCAACAACTGGCGTCCGGTGGCCCTATTGGTCACGCTAAGTTGCGCTGTCTCGGTAGCCGCAGTTCTGTCCATGCGGGAAACCAGCCATCTCACGCTCGACGAGCTTGGGTAAGAACTAGGCCGGAAATTCGAGGGCTCGCTTTGTCACGGCGATCAGGTTGAACGGCTATCAGCAGATCGTCGTGATTTGCCTCCAAATTATGTAAAAAACGACGCTGGTTTCTGTAAGACGAGACCATCACCCCCACTCTAGACTGTACCGAAGAAGCGCGATCTATCGCCCTTCTTGAATGACATCAACAAGTTCACAGGTTTGAAAGGAAATAAAACATGAGGCAAATGAATAGAAATCCGAGAAGAACACGGTTGGCAGCAGCAATGGTCTTGTCAGGCGGTTTGGCGGCACTCAGTGGATGTGGAGGCTCAGATCCAACACCGGCTGAAATCTGCAGTGGAATGGTGGCGGCCTCCCTGCCGAATGTGCGCATCACCAACGCAACTGTTATCGCTTCAACTGCAGATTTGACTGGCGTGTCGGCCAGCAACACGGCGGTGCACACGGGTCCGTTACCAGAACACTGCTTAGTGCAAGGTGTGGCCAATGAGCGCACTGGACAAAATGGCAGACCCTACGGGATTGGTTTTGAGATACGCCTGCCCACCACTGGATGGAACGGCCGGTTTTTCTTTCAAGGCGGTGGTGGCGTAGACGGAGCATTAGCGACCGCCTTTGGTGATCTGCGTGGCAACATTCTGAATGCCAGCGGATGGCATGAAGACAATGCACTGAACCGTGGCTTTGCCGTTGCATCCACCGATGGTGGCCACATTGCCGACACAAAAAGTACCGATGGCAATGGGCAAACCGTATTCGGAGAAGACCCTCAAGCGCGGCTTGATTACGGGTACAACGCGGTCGTAAAGACCACTGAAGTTGCAAAGAGCCTCATCACACGTTTCTTTGGGAAGCAAGCCGATCACTCGTATTTCGTCGGTTGCTCAAACGGTGGCCGTGATGCAATGGTGGCATCGCAACGACTGCCCAATGAGTTCGACGGTGTGTTTGCCTTGGATCCAGGCTTCCAGCTCCCAAGGGCTGCCGTGAATCAAGCCTGGGACACACAGCAGTTTGCCAGCCTTAGCGCAAAGGTATTTGATTCGTTCTCGCAAACTGACATGGACAATGTCTCGGCGCAAGTCAGGGCCGTCTGCGACGGACATGACGGGAAGGTTGATGGACTCATCCAGGATCAGGAATGGTGTGCAGCGAATTTCAACCCGAGTACCCTCACTGGCCTGACTGATCCGCAAAAAGCGGCACTTATTGCCGTATTTGGCGGTGCCAAAGATGCCAATGGCAATAGCTTCTATGCAGACTTTCCGTGGGACGCGGGAATCAACTTCCGTGACTGGCGTAACTGGAAGCTAGGCAGAGCTGACGTCTCGACAGCTGGCGCTGCAACGGGTGCCAGTTCAGCCATTTCTATTGGCGCATTCTCACTTCCTGCGGTGATGACGCAACCTTCATTCTTCATTACCGGCGACAGCGTGCTAACAGGCTCAAACAATGCGTTGGCTTTCATGAAGTCTGTCAAGACACAACTGAATCCGACCGGCGTTTACGATCCAGAGTTGATCTTTGCCACTGCTGGGATTTATACGATACCCTCCATGAGCAAGACGCAACGTGGTATTGGTTTCATGTCTGGAAATAGCGTCAGTTATGACATGTTCAAAGCTCGCGGATCAAAACTGATCGTGGCCCATGGCACCAGTGACCCTGTGTTTTCGTCCAACGATACCAAGAACTGGTACAAGGACTTGAACACGGCATATGGCGGCAATGCTGCAACCTTTGCACGTTACTTCCAGATTCCTGGCATGAACCATTGTTCTGGCGGCGCAACGACGGACAAGTTTGACATGCTCAGCGCGCTGGTCAACTGGGTGGAAAAGGGCATCGCTCCTGATTCAGTGACGGCGACCGCCCGTGACCAGAGCTATCTGTACACAGGTGCCTGGGCACCGTTCAAGCCGGATTCCTTTGCACTGCTTCAGCCAGGCACTTCGCGCCCCCTCTGTGCCTATCCCAAGGTAGCCAACAGCATCGATAACGGTGCAACCTGGTCCTGCAAGTAGTCCCGGGAACATGACATGGTCATCGCCGACCCAACAGTCGGCAGTGACCATGTGCGCTTGAAGGTTTGGGCATCATTCCATTGGCAAGCTGGGATGTCGCCGTATGTTGCGTGACGGCTCACTGGAGTGCGTATTGTCCCAATACCACCAAAGTGCCGATGTCTGGGCCGTGCCCACAGCCCGACTGGACCATTCGGCCAAGTTGCGCATGTGCACTGAGTTGCTGATCAGCAAGCTACAGTCCGGTCCGTGTTCGCTTGATCCTCGGTGGTGTACGTTTTTTATCGTAAGTAGTGCTTGTCTATTTACCGACTTCATGGCCGATGGCCTCCTATTACCGCACCCGTAGCGGAGCCATTTCCTGGTGGGTCATATCGGCGCATCCGCTCATGGCCAGCAATGGAATCATCATCGCTGCCGCCCCGGCGGCGTAAAGGCAAGAGTTGAGTTTCATGGCAAATTTCTCCAGACATTCATTCAAGCATTCAATCGTGGCAACGCTTGATGCCCCGCGGGCGCAGGGCCCGCGGGGCTCGATCAACGGCGCTCGCTTTGGATTCATGGGCTCACGCTCACGCAGGAAGCAGGGGGCGCGATATGGATTACTTGCCCTTGCGCTGGACGATCCACACCACGAAGATGGCAACGACGGCGATCAGCAATATGGCACCCCACGGGCCGCCATAGCCCCCCATCCAG
>CAIOAQ010000314.1 GCA_903856025.1 uncultured beta proteobacterium | reverse complement strand
CGTTGCTTCTGAAGTGTCCAGATGTCAACGGCCGCCATCAATGCGATACCAGCCAATGCCAGAATGATCAGCAAGGACAGGAGCAGGAAACCACCTGAATTGCGAGGTCTAGTCATTCAATTACTTTCGTCAACCAATGCTGGGGCAACCTTTGGCGCCGGTTGTACATCGAACACACCGCCCAACGATGGGTCCGTGGGCGCGATGACCATCCAGTCTGCTTTTTCAGTCACAGGATCAAGCGGAATTTGGCGGAGGTACTTTTTAATCACCAGCTCTTGCAGATCGTCTGGATAGCGTCCACGGTCAGCATTGAATTTGTCAATGGCATCACGCAATGTCGCCACATTTTGCTGTTGCACCCGCGATCGACCGTTGTCCAGTGCGCTGAAGTAGCGGGGCGCAGCCAATGAAAGCAATAACGCTATCAGGGTCATGACGACCAAGATCTCAATCAACGTGAATCCGATCTGGCAAAAACGGGGGAATTTCCAGCGTTCGCAAGGGGTAGCTGCTGTGGTTCGATTTTTTGGTTTCACGTGATTCACCAATCTGAGTACGGTGTTCCGTCCAGTGCAGTTCGATCCGACTTTGAGGACACGTCAAAAACATCATCGCCGGGCTGTGGGTCGCTCGCACGACTGGCATAGGCCCGTGTATTCCATGTCAAGGCCGCGGGTAGCTCAGCGTCCATGCAAAATGGGTCACGTGGCAATTGCCGAAGGATGACCATGCGTTGCGAAGCGATGCTGCCAAACAGATCACGTTTGCCCTGAATCTCCAGTGACTCTGTCAATTTTTCGAGTGAACGAGGGTAACCCGATTCACCCGCTTCTTTGGTGAGAGTGCCCGCGTCCGTAGCCGCCTTGTAGGCGTCAAGACCTGACCGAATCGTGCGCAACGCCTGACGCAGTTCCGACTCCTTCATCCTCGTAACGGTCATGTCATACATAGGTAGGGTGAACATGCTCAACAGCCCAATCAGCGCCAGGGTGATGACCAGTTCTATGAACGTGAAACCGCGACACGCGGCGCGGCGCGACACAGAGGTCATTGTGGTACCTGCTCAACGGCTTGCACCGGATCGCTTGGTGCAGGTGATTCGATCGATGCCGGTGCAACGCTGTTGCCGGGAGTGCTACCGGAGCCGTTGGTGTTTGGAGGCAATATCGGTAACGACGGCACAGGTGTTGGCAGCACCCTCGCAGCAGCCCTTGGCACGGTAGCGGCGGTGGATTTGGGCGGGTTCGTAGCAGGCACACGCAACATGCCGATTGGATCGAGTTGCATTGCATGCTCGCGAATGTTGCCCTCTGTGCCAGAGTAAACATTGCGAATCGAGGCATCGAGTACCGCAGGGGCACGCAGAATGTGCGGCGTAATGGAAAGAACGATTTCCGTCTTGTTGTCTGTGCCGCTGTTGTTACTGAGCAGCTTGCCCAACACCGGCAACTGCCCCAGACCAGGGAGCTTGGACGCGGTATTTCGGTCGCCAGACGAGATCAATCCACCGAGAATCTGCGTTTCGCCGTCCATTAGTCGCACCACCGTGTTGGCATTTCGTGTGCCAATCTGGTAGGCCAGCGAACCATTCGGTCCAGCAATCTCCTTGACGATGGAACTCACCTCCAACGCGATCCGTATGCCAACCTCTTGATCGTTGTAGACCTGCGGCTCAAACTCCAGCTTCAAACCCACATCCTGGTATTGAACCGATCCGGTTACCACGCCTGTGCCGGATGTTGTCGGTGTCACTGAATTGGTGATGATTGGCACACGGTCTCCAATCAAGATACGCGCCTTTTCCTTATTGCGTGCCCGAATCCGGGGACTTGCCAGAATGTTCGCATCGGTGTCTTGTAACTTGAGGTTGACACCCAGACCAAGCGACGACACCAACAAATCGTTTCGGGTCAGGGCGCGCAAGGCACCTACCGTCAACCCACCTGCGGGTGCGGGTGTGGAGAGCGTGATCGAGTCCGGGAACTGAATTCCAAGATTGCTGAGGCGGTCATGGGAAATTTCCAGCACCTCTACTTCCAACATGATTTCTGGTTCAGGAACATCATGTGCGGCGATCACCTTGGCTGCCACTGCAATGGCATCAGGCGTATCACGCATGACCAGCGTGCTGCTGCGCTCGTCCACCGACACATCTTTGACTTTCAATACGGTCTTCAGCAAGGTCTGCAGGTATTTCACATCGGCATTGGCAATCTGGAAGCTGCGGACCTGCAGGTCCTGGTACTCCTTTTGTTTTGCGGGTGTGGCAGGAAAAATGAAGAGTGTGTTGGCATTGATGGCCCTTTTTTCAAGCTGGTTTTGCAGCAAAATGAGGTCCACGGTGTCTTCCACCGCAGCGTCTTTGACAAAGATGGTGGTCTTCAAGTCTGCACGCACGTCGCGATCCAAAATCACATTCAAGCCGGTGGTTCTGGACAGCGCTTCAAATACCATGCGCAAGTTGGCATCACGAAACTGCAACGTGACCGGCTTTTTCATGACCGACTGTGATGCCGCTTTTTCCACCAACTCATCGCGCAATTTTTCGTCCCTTTCCATCATCACTGCAAGCTGGCGCTGCGCCCCTTTGTTAGCTGGGTTTTCAGTCAACGCGGTGTCAAGCTTGGCGCGGGCAGCCTCCATTCGTCCGTCTGCCAGCAATCGCTCTGACTCACTTACCAATCTTGCGCTACGAGCGTCGAGTTCGATGCCATTGAGACCGCGGCTTGCATGGGCATTGGAGGGCTCCAATTTCAAGGCGTTGATGTACAGGTCTCGTGCCTCACCCACTTTTTGATTCTTGAGGGCTTCATCTGCACGCTTGGCGAGCTCGTTGGCGTAGGCACTGGTGGCCTTCAACATGTCCATCCGAAACTGACCGTTGGTAGGTTCGATCTGATACGCCTTTTGAAGACTTGCAATGCCCTCTTGCTGCTTCCCCTCGGAAACTAACCTCAACCCATCATCGTGATACCGCATGCCCGCGCACCCGGCAATAACCACACTCACCAAGGTCCAGAGACCAGCGTGTTTAAACACACGAACGAGACGGGTATTTTTCATTTGCTTGTCCCCAAAATGGTAAGTATTTGCGGTGTGTTCAAAGGCAGATAAGTGATACTGATTTGTTGGGGGCTGATGGAGTCCACACGATAGGTGTTGTCGTCGATCACATCACCAGCCGCAACCACCAGCAATGCGTTGCCTTTGGAGAGAAAGGCCTGGGGCTTGCCGGTGCCTTGCTCCATCAACCCCACGAAAGTAAACGGCAAAGCTGGTGCCACCGGTACAACCGGTGGCGGAGGTAACGAGGGCTGCAGGGGGCGCACCACAGGAGGCGGCGGGACCCAACTCAGCTTGCCAAAGGCGTCGCCGCTGGACTGCGGAACCACATGTGTGCGATCAGGCGGTGCGAACATGTCACTTCGAGGAGCGGACGCGGGCGCAAAAGGCATAGGATTTGCACGGACGACAACATCCACCAGTGTTGAGGTATCGTGAGAGTCCTCACGACGCCATTGCATGGCAACGGAGAAGCTCGCCACGCCAGCAGCCACAATCAGCATCAACTGGAATGTGTTTTTCAGCCTGTTCATATCAGGATTTCCGGTAGACAAAACTGAACCGAATGGACGTTTCCAACGCATCCAGGTTGGCCGCGCTTCGGGTCATGCGCAGCTCATCCATCGACGCATGTGGAAGTGCACGCAATACGTCTGCTGCGAATTCTTTCGTAGGACCATATGCGGCGGTCATCGGGAACGTGGCCGTCACCACCACCAATGCGGCATTGATGTCATTTTTGAGTTGGTAGTCCCCTCTGGGAAGCGGAATATTACGACGCTTGGCACTCTTAAAAACTTCACTCAAATCAGCCGTGTTGCGTGACAGTGGCGGAAATGTGGAGACGAACTCGTCAATATGCTGCCCGACGGACAATCGCTTGATCGGGACGCCCGGATGACTTGCGGGGTCTGAAGCGGTCTGCACTTGACGTTGCGTGCGCAATGCAACGCCTTGCACATCCAACAGCAAAGCCCATGTACCTAACACCATGGCGCCACCTGTGAACATGCCGGCCACGACTCCCAGGAGTCCGATGCGCCTGAACATTCGACGCCAAATTCCGACCATTTTGAGCTTCATGGTGTCCCCCCCCAACTGGCGCGCAACTGAAAACGCAATGGTGTCCCTGATGCCTGAAGTTGAATTTGATGTGACACCAGCACCACATTGGTAAAACGCTTGTCGACTTGGAGCGCTTGCAGATAGTTCAGCATCTCGTCGGGACCAGCGGCCTCGGCAGTCAGAGAAATGCTGCGCTTGGATGCGGAGGGTTCAATTGACAACAATGCCACATCGGCTGGGGCAGCTTCCAACGATGCCAACAAATCTGACCATGGTGCCTCGAGATTGCGGGAGGTTTGCCTGAGAAACTCCTTAAGGGCAACTTCCTTTGAATTTACGCGAACCACACTGGTAGGTTTGACAATTGGTGACCGGGCATTGTTGCCGACCGTTGCAATTAGCCGCTCCTGTCTTGAGTTCTCTGCGTACTTGAGACTCACCACCGCAACACTCAAACCAAACAGAAGAAATGCAATGACCAGGAAACCGAGTCCTTGCGATGACACCCCGCTCGGTTGAGGTGCAAAATTCATTTCAATGTGAACATTTTTCATGCCATGTCCTCGCTCACTCTAAAGGCGGTCCATCGCGATCCACTTTGAATGTCCAGTACAGCAGACGTGACCAACATAAATGAGGAAACGTCGCGAACAGGTTGTCCAAGGCTCGCAAGCAGTCTGCTGGCACGGAGGTCGACCATCTGCACAAGACGCTGCCCATCGCCCTTATCCGCGTCAAGGCTCACACATGGTCCGCAGCTCAGCGCAGTGATGACGCCCTGTTGAACAAAGGCAACGGTAAGGTAATCCTCATTGACGGTCGCAAAGACACACTGACCTGTTGGGGTCGCTCTGCCAAAGTGATTCCACTGTACAAAGAACTCGGGTTGAATGGATTGAACTTGAATCCCGTGAATTGACGCTGCATCGATCACGGTGGCGACATCTCGCCTATAGATACTTGAGATCAGCAAATGCCGTTGGTCAGACTGTAGTTGCCAGCGCACGTGCTGTCCTGCTGCTGCATCCCCAAGAACCTCGGCGATGCAAGCATCGGCAATGGACTGGAGGTGCCGATCACTGGCACTGCCAAATTCCCCATGCACCACATCAAAATGAATATACGGGTCTGCCATCACCACGCTCAGTCGTGGCCGATGGCCGTCGGCACTGGCAAGCAACTCAGAAAGCACGGCATTCACCGCCATACTGTCGAGTTCTCCAGTGCTGGATGCAGCCGCTGACAGGGACTCTTGCGGCGCCCCATGTTTGAAATCTTGTCTCGCGCGGCCCAGCACTTTGTGAGGCGCGCGCTTCGTGTGCAGGGCACCTCGCACGTACTGCTGCCCAATATGAAGATGCAGTGACCTATTCAACAGGAGTGACACGATTGATTTCCTCAAGGGTTGTTTCGCCATTCATGACCAAGGCCACTGCGGCGTCGCGCAAACTGACAAATCCACTGTTGCGTGCGGTCTGCCGTATTTGAGACAACGGTGCACGTTGCACCAATTGCTCCCTCAACGCGTCACTCATGGGCAGGGTTTCCGCGATGGCACGTCGCCCCCGGTAACCTGTGCCACGACAATGCGCGCAGCCCAGCCCTTGCTTGAAGATCCCCGTTGAAGGAGATGTCAAATTCAGACCACTTCGGCGCAACAACTCACTTGTTACATCGATTTGTGTAGCACATTGCGGACAGTTCACCCGCAGCAGGCGCTGAGCCACAATGCCATTGAGCGCGGCAACCAGGCTGTAGCTGTCAACCCCCATATTGGCAAAGCGGCCAATCACATCAAACACATTGTTCGCGTGCACGGTGGTAAAAACCTGGTGGCCAGTTAACGCAGCCTGTACGGCAATGTGGGCGGTTTCGGCATCGCGAATTTCACCTACCATGATCTTGTCTGGGTCATGACGAAGAATGGACCGCAAGCCGCGTACAAAGGTCAGTCCCTTTTTTTCGTTGACCGGAATCTGCAACACCCCTGGCAACTGGTATTCGATCGGATCTTCGATGGTGATGATCTTGTCCAGACCGGTATTGATTTCAGACAGCGCGGCGTACAAGGTGGTGGTCTTGCCGCTTCCGGTGGGACCAGTCACCAGCAGCAGCCCGTACGGCATCTGGGACATGTCACGAATAAAGCCGAGAACTTCCTTTTCAAAGCCCAACGTGTCCAGCGTGAGTGCCTGAAACTGACCTGTGAGGTGCTTGCGATCAAGCACCCTCAACACCGCATCCTCTCCGAATAAATTGGGCATGATCGAGACACGGAAATCGATCTCACGAGCGTCGACCACCACCTGGAAACGTCCATCCTGCGGAATGCGCCGCTCCGAGATATCGAGCTCAGAAACCACCTTGATACGTGAAATGGCTTGGTGGGCGAGCTCAATGCTGTCAATTTTTTTAACGACCTCCAGTACACCATCAAGTCGGTATTTGATAACCAACCCACCCGGATGCGTCTCCAGATGAATATCACTGGCGCCGCTGTGCAGCGCGTCGTACAACGTTGAATCCACGAGTCTGACCACCGGACTGGACGTGGCATCAATTCCTGAGATCGATATTGCCACCACGCCCGCACCGGTGACTGGCTCGGTGTCCGGCTGCATTTTCACGGCATCCATGGCGCGCACAAACTTCTCTGCAGTTACCAAAAAGGCACGCAAATCCGCACTGGTAGCCAATGCCCATTGAACCGAATGTTGGCGCAGGCGGAATTCAAGCCAACTTCTCAGTCGCGCGTCCATCGGGTCGGTGATCACCACCGTGATTTCAGTCTGCGCGTTCATGTGCCCCACCACACAGGCGCGGCGCTGGCAATCGGCGAATGAAATCACCTGAAAATCCGGTGTCAAGAGACGAAGACCAGGCATGTCCATGGCGGCCAGATCAAAATGACTCGCGGCCGCAGGTAAAAGTGCCTCTTCAGACAGTTTCAGCTTATCGGCGATCCATTTCATGTGGTGCGCTGATCCATTGCTGCGCAAGGCTTCTTGCACCAGAGAGGCATCCAATTGAGCGGCTTCAAGCGTAGCGGTCATGGGCGTCGTCTCCTAAAAAGGATCATTGAAGGCTAGAGGCCAGATCAAAAATCGGCAAATACATCATCACCACAATCCCACCAACCACCAGCCCGATCAGAATCATGAGAATTGGCTCGAACAAGCGGCTGGTGATTTCGACCGAACGCTTCAAGCGGGATTCATGAAACTCTGCGATCCGCTCAAGAATGTCGGCCAGTGCGCCGGTGCGCTCTGCAACTGCCAACATGCTGGTCGCCACCGGGTCGGCCAGCTGTGCAATTTCAAGGGAATGGCTGAGGCTGCGGCCTTCATGGATCAGCTCAATCGCCCGATTCAAACGAAGGCGGTCAGCGTCGCCAAGCAAGGACGCGCCAAGCTCAAGCGCCTTGGGAACCGCAATACCGCCGCGCACCAACATGCCCGTTGTACGGTAGAGCTGAGCGTGCCGAAATTGCCGCATGGTTGGACCAACAAACGGGATTTTTTCAAGCCAGGTTGCCCTGGCTCCGGAACGTAATACTTGTCTTCCTGTGACCAACAAGGCGGCTAGTCCCAAGATGCCGACGACTCCGATCTGCCACGCATGCGCAGCAGCAAAACGCCCCCACGTCATCAGCAACTGCGATGACCACGGCAATTCATGACGTGTGCTTTCGATCAACACCGCGAATTTGGGGATGACGACCGTCATCAGGAACATGACGACCAGACAACCCATCGTCAGAAGCAATACCGGGTACACCGTCGCCCCCACCACCTTGTCACGCAACGCCTTGACCATCATTTGATGTTCTGCGTAACGGCGCAAGGCGGCGCTGAGGTCTCCGGTTTGCTCGCTGGCACTGACCGTGGCGACCAGCAACGGCGGGTAGCGACCAGGTGGGCGCTGCATCGCAGCCGACAAGGGCAATCCTTCACCGACCCCTTTGACAATGTCGAGCAGCGCAGCGCGGGCTTGGGTATGAACTTCCTTGGCAGCCAGTGTGCGCAGTGCCTCCATGACAGATAAACCAGCCATCATCAGGGAGGCCAGCTCATAGGAAAAATTGGCCACGTCGATACCGAGTCGGGCGGCGCTCTGGTGGCCCCCCGGGCGAGTTTCAGTTTTGCCGCGCGCCGTGCAAGTCAGCACCTGTAGTCCGTCGCGAGCCGCGAGTGCACTTGCCGCGTTGGCATCAGCAGCGCTCAGAGCCAGCGTCTGGACACTGCCTTGCGCGGTGCGCACCACCAGCTCAAATTGGCCATGGGTTGCACTTGGTCCGAAGTTCAACATGGTGCGGTCCTCAGCGCGTCCAGTTGGTCAGGTCAACTGCATCACCAATGCCGCCTTCCTGCCCATCCGACCCCAAAGACGACAAGTCATAGTCGCCATGTTCACCAGGTGATTTGTAAATATAGGGTCTGCCCCAAGGATCGGGGGGAACGGTCTTTTTGAGGTAGGGACCTGCCCACTTTTCAATGTTTTGCGGGCGGGTATTCAAAGCCGAGAGCCCCACTTCTGTGTCAGGGAAGCTACCCACATCAAGCCGATACTGATCCAGCGCCTTTTCAAGCAAATCAATTTGAGCGCGCGCAATATTTGAGTTGGATTTGCTGACCTGATCAAAGTAACGCGGCGCGACCAAACCAGCTAACAGGCCAATGATGACAATCACGACCAACAGCTCCAGTAGTGTGAATCCGCGAAGTCTCCTGAAACTGTAGCCACGCACCCGACTGGTACAAGCACCCGCGCTGCAGACAAAAGCTGGCATCAAACCCAATCGCTGCTTCTCTCTAACCACCATAGTGCGCCCCTTGAAGTCATGTCGCCTACCAGGAAGACCGTTCTGTCAACGTCCTCCAATATAGACACTCACCTTAAGGCATCCTTAAAATTCTGGGCATGTTCCCTACCCGCGACGGGTGGGTGGGTACTCTCTTGACAAAACAGTCGTTTCGGCCATGAAATGCGCTCATGGCACCACTGTTCCACCCGACGAGTCGATTGTTGCGAACCGCATTGATCTGCACCTGTGCGGCCTGGTCGCTGCCGGGCGTTTGCCAAATCTATGTGGGCCAGTCTGCCGGGGGCGCAGTCACACTTTCCAATTTTCAATCTGATCACACGCCGCAGTTGTTGCTTGCCTCGGTTGCAGACAAGGTCACCACTTCGCAAATCGACACCAAGGTGAAGCTTGTCGCGATCAAAGCAAACAAGTCAAACACCGAAGAATTGCGTGCACTGATTGATTCCATAGCTGAAGCCGTCGACATCGCTCCAAGCCTGATACACGCCGTCATTTCTGTCGAATCCAACTACGACGCCAAGGCCATATCGCCTCGTGGTGCTGTGGGTTTGATGCAACTTCTACCCGCAACGGCAAGGCGCTTTGGTGTCACAAACCCGCTCATTGAGCGGGACAACATTTACGCTGGCGCAAGCTATTTGAAGTGGTTGATCGGTTACTTCAACGGCGATATGGAGCTGGTTCTGGCAGCCTACAACGCTGGCGAACAGGCCGTTGTGAAGGCTGGGCGAAAGATACCGATG
>CAIOAQ010000313.1 GCA_903856025.1 uncultured beta proteobacterium | reverse complement strand
TTGCCAACACCCAGTACACCGCCACCCTCACAACCGCCGTCACGGATTTGGCCGGCAACCCGATGGCCAGCAGCTACATCTGGAGTTGGACCACCGCTTTGGCCGCAGATACCACCGCACCCTTGGTGACACTGGTCAACCCGGCAGACCTGGCCCCAGCAGTTGCCACCAGCACCGCGGTGAATGCCACATTCAATGAAGCCATGGACCCCTTGACCATCAGCAACAGCAACTTCACGGTCGCGGGTGTGGCAGGCAGTGTCGGCTTCGATGCGCTGAACAAAATAGCCACCTTCACGCCCAATGCCCCGTTGGCGGTAGGCACCACCTATACCGCCACAGTCACCACAGGTGTGACCGATCTGGCGGGTAACCACATGGCGCTGGACAAGGTTTGGCGCTTCACCACGGCATCCATTCCTGTCGTGATCGCCCTCAACACGGTCGCACCATTTGGCACATTTGGTGGCACTGCGGGCATGACCAACACCGGCACACTCACCCAAGTCAACGGTGACATTGGCACCATTGCCACAGGTACTTCCATGGTGACGGGTTTCCATGACACACTGGGTGACATCTACACCGAAAGCCCAGCCAACATTGGCGCGGTCAACGGCAGGATTTACAGCTGCACCAACTCCACCATCGGCCCCAATTTGGCAGGCCCCAGTGCACCGAATTGCGCCGTAGCCACCCAGGCGCGTCTGGATGCACAAACCGCGTACTTGGCCCTGGCCGCCAAACCAGTAGGTGGTGCCAGCCCGGCACCCGGTGCCAACCTGGCCGGTGTCACTTTGTTACCTGGCACCTATGTGGCCCCGGGCGGTTCGTTCCTGATTGAGGGCGGCGACCTGACGCTGGATGCCCAAGGCGATGCCAATGCCACCTGGGTGTTCCAGATGGCGTCCACGCTCACCGTAGGTGGCCCTGGTGCAGCGGCACCACAGAACATCATCCTGGCCGGTGGCGCATTGCCTAAAAACGTGTTCTGGCAAGTGGGCAGCTTTGCCACCATCAATGCTGCCGGTGGCGGCACGATGGTAGGCACCATCATCGCTCAGGCTGGGGCTTCGTTCTCAACCGTCGGCAACGTCAACATCGTGACATTACAGGGTCGCGCTTTGTCCCTTGGCGCGTCTGTGACGCTGGTCGACACCGTCATCAACGTGCCTGCCCCATAAGCAGACATGGTCAGCCTCATTAACTAATCACTGCATCACCCACCTCAACAGAGTTGAGGGCGGTGATGCCTTTTGGAGAATTACATGACATTAATTAAAAGCAAATACGTCAGCACTACGGGCAAGCTCAGCCTGCTGACACTGGCCCTGATGGCCGCCTCTTTTGCCCATGCAGACAACAACACGGGCTGGTACATAGGTGGCAACATAGGCCAATCCCAAGCCACCATTGACGATGCACGCATCACCAGTGGCCTGCTCTCCAATGGTCTTATTGCGGGGCCCATCAATGATGTTCACCGCGATCTTGGTTTCAAGATCGTAGGTGGCTACCAGTTCAACAAAAACTTTGCATTGGAAGGCGGGTACTTTGACTTGGGCAAGTTTGGTTTTACAACCACAACCGTCCCAATGGGCACCCTCAGCGGCGATATCAAACTCCACGGGCTGAACCTGGATGCGGTGGGCACACTGCCCATGACCGACAAGTTCTCTGTCTTTGGCCGCCTGGGGGTCACCCATACCCAAGCCACTGACTTCTTTGCCGGTACCGGTGCGGTCAATGTACTCAACCCCAACCCGAGTTCGCGCGCCACCCATCTCAAAGTGGGGCTGGGCATGCAATACGAACTGACAAATGCCTTGACCCTGCGCAGCGAGATTGAGCGCTACCGCATTGACGATGCGGTGGGTAACAAGGGCGATGTCGATCTGGTCTCGCTGGGCTTGATTTACCGCTTTGGTACGAAGACACCGGCGCCCGTGGCGCGCGCCTACACGCCTGAGCCGGTGGTGCTTGCCCAAGCGCCCCCAGAACCCGTCACAGTGATCGTGGTGGCTCCGGCACCACCTGCGCCACCACCACCGCCGCCACTTCAAAAGGTGAGCTTCTCTGCGGATTCATTGTTTGACTTTAATAAATCTGCAGTCAAACCTGCAGGCCGCCTGGAGTTGGACAAGCTCGCCTCTGACTTGCGCAACGTGGACTATGACGTGATCAACGTCACAGGTCACACGGACCGCATTGGCTCACATGCCTACAACCAAAAGCTATCGACACGCCGCGCCGAAGCCGTGAACACCTATTTGATTGAATCATGCGGCATACCAGCCAACAAGATCAACGCAAAAGGGGTCAACGGCTCGGAGCCCGTAACACAACCGGGCGACTGTGTGGGTACCAAAGCTACGAAAGCCTTGATCGCTTGCCTGCAGCCTGATCGGCGCGTCGACAGCGAGGTCAGCGGTAGGCAATAGGCAACCGGCAGCAGGGGCAAGCAGGCCATGAAAATCACTTTAAAGCACGCCCTTTGGATAGGCCTGGGGCTGATGCTGGCGATCTTCGTGG
>CAIOAQ010000312.1 GCA_903856025.1 uncultured beta proteobacterium | reverse complement strand
GGCCAGCGCCAGCAGCAAAAAGCGGGGGTCCCGCCCCAGCTTCCAATAGCCTTGCAACAAATTGCTGACCTTGAGCGGCTGGCGGTGTGTCAGATGCAGGGTTTCAGGCAGCAGCTTGAAATTGGCGGTCCACAGCGCCACCCCCACCGCTGTCAAAAACCAGAACACGCTGTGCCAGCCCAAAACGGTAAACAGCACGCCGCCGATCATGGGGGCCACAGCCGGGGCCACGCCAAAGTAAATAGTGATCTGGCTCATCACCTTTTGCGCCTGCGCCGGGGGGAACATGTCGCGCACCACCGCACGCGACACCACAATGCCTGCACCGGTGGTCAGCCCCTGTACCGCCCGAAAAAACACCAGCTGCCCGATGCTTTGTGACAACGCGCATCCCATGGAGGCCAAAGTGAATGCGGCCAATCCCCACAACACCACCGGCCTGCGCCCGATGCTGTCAGACAGGGCCCCATGGAACAGGCTCATGAACGCAAAGCCAAACAAATACGCCGAAAGCGTTTGCTGCATTTGCAGCGGCGTGGCATCCAGCGACGTGGCAATGCCGGCAAAGGCGGGAATATAGGTGTCGATGGAAAACGGCCCCAGCATGCCCAGGGTGGCCAGCAACACCGCCAAGGCCCAGCTTGGGGCGCGCCAAAGCTGTTGTGCGTCTGGATTCATGCCCAGCCCTTAGCTCGACACGCCAATGAGCGTGACCAACACAATCACCACGCCCAATGTCAAATTGACCAACACCCAGTGCCGGATATGCGTCAATGCATCCGCGCCCTTGGTCCAATCGGCCGCTTGCACGGCTTGGTCAAGCCGACGGTACAGCACAAAACGGATGTAGCCAAAAATCAGGACCATCAACATGCCCAGGTTGGCCATGATCATCCACTCCAGCGGCATGTTGAAGTGCACGCCAGACTGTGACATCTGCGCCGCGGTGCGGCCAATCATCCAGCCGCCGGTGACCACAGCCAGCGCGGCCATCCCGAGCACGGCCATGAAAAAACGCGCCAGTACCGCGTGCATCAAGCGCACACGCACAGCGGGTTCAAACCCGACGAGCGAAGGGCGCAGAAAGAAATTGACAAACACCATGCCGCCGATCCAGACGACGATGGACAAAAGGTGCAGGGACTTCAGGGTGACGTACAACATGGAAAAGGCTCGTAAATTGAATCAGACACCGAAGTGTGCCTGATCTGGCTTTTATTTGAAGCGCAAGCGAACAAACCCCGATACCGATGTGATGAATAGCGGTGGAACGTCACCCAACTTTAAATCGTAACCCACGATGGTTCGAAATATCTCCGAACCTACAAAGGGACTCACTCGGATTGACCTGTCTTGCCCATCTCCAGATCGCCAGCAATCAGTCTGAACTGCTCCAATGCGGCCTCCAGATCATCCACAATTTCCTGGGCAATCACATCCGGTGGCGGCAAGTTGTCGCTGTCGGCCAGTGCATCGTCCTTGAGCCAGAAAATATCCAGACTGGCTTTGTCGCGCGCCATCAGGTCGGCGTAGTCGTAGGCACGCCAACGACCATCCGGTCCGGTTCCGCCTGCCGCATCGACCTCCGCACGCCAAGTGGCTTTGCGGCCGTGGCGATTGGCTGGGTTGTACAGCTTGACAAACTCGTCCAGGTGTTCGCGGCGCAGCGTGGCCGGGTCTTGAAACTTGTTCAGTGCCTTGGCAAAGTTCAGGCCAATGGTGCCTTTCTCAACGCCCGATTTCTCCCGCGTGTGGCGGTAGTGGTCAAACAGCTCGTCGGCCATTTTGAGGAACAGCAGGTAGGTGGCTGCTCGACGTAGTCGCCCTAGCTCATGCCGTCGTCGCGCAGCACGTTGCAATAGTTCCACAGTTTCTGGACGATGGTGGCTGAGTTCATGGGGTCTTTCTTATAGGTTGAGGAACATGTCCATCGTCACGATGAGGCAGCCACTGGCCTGCTTAAATTCGTCTGACAACACCAGTAGATCCCGGTCGCCGGAAACCAGTACTTGCGCCTTGCCAGCCACTGCAAGATGCATGAATGGCATATCTAGAGAATCACGACATTCCGGCACCGCTGGTGGCGGCCGCGGAACGCGCACCGTTTGGGCGTATGGCAGGTAGTCTGCCAGCAACTCGTCTTGGTCTGACTTGGACAGGCGAAACTTGGGATAAGCCAGCACGCGCACCAACTCCTGCGCGGTGGCAGTGCTGACAACGGGCACAAAGGCCCCCTGCTGCCAACCCAGACGAAGTCGCCCCGCTTGTCCACCACCAAACACCAGCGCCGACAACACCACGTTGGTGTCCAGCACCACGCGCATCGGGCTGGTCATGGTTTGGTGACAGGGTAAGGCGCTATGGGCTCTGCCGCCAAGGCAGGTGCGGCTGCAGTTGCTCTGGCCCAATCGACTGCATTTGCAATGTCAACTTCAGTTAAATCGAGTTCCGCCAATTTGGCCCGCACCGCATCGCCGCGCTGTATGCGCACCGGCGTGAGAATGATCTGCCCGGCTCGGGTTTCCACGTCAAAGTACTCGGTAGCGCCCACGGCCTGCGTCACACTCTTCGGCAGCGTGAGCTGGTTTTTGGAGGTTATTTTGGCTAACATGGTATTTCTCCGTATGTAAGGAATCCTTACTTTAGCGATTATTCGCCTTTCTGTCCAGACCTGAGGCTAAGGCGTCACTCCTGGCGCGGTGCGCAGGTCTTGGCCTGGGTCAGACGAATGGGGAAGGCTTTCATGATGACTTCATGTTAAATTGGCCTCTAGCTCCCGTTGAATATGCGCAGGAAGCTATCAAAAAACTAGCAATTTAGCGACCAATTTTTCCCATCCAGTGCTTCGCAACATCGAGCATGCGGTTGGCAAACCCCCATTCGTTGTCGAACCAGACCAGCAGATTGATCAACCGATCGCCGGCCGCGAGCGTTTGACTGCCATCGACGATGGCTGAATGCGGGTCATGGTTGAAATCAATGGAGGCGTGCGGGGTTTCGGAATAGGCAATAAGTTTTGCCCACGGGCCGGCAGCGGCATTGGCCAACAGGCGATTGACCGTGGCTGCATCGACGTTTTTTTTCAAATGCACAACCAGGTCAATCGCCGACACATTCAGCGTCGGCACCCGAATGGCTTTGGCCTGCACACGGCCCATCAGCTGCGGCAACAGACGCTCCACGCCACGCGCCAGTCCGGTCGATATCGGAATCATCGACTGCATCGCCGAACGGGTTCGACGCAGGTCGGAATGGTGGTAGCCGTCAACCAACGGCTGATCGTTCATCACTGAATGCAGCGTGCTTAAAAAAACCTGCTCAATGCAAAATTCCCGATCGAGCAAATCAAGTACCGGCACCACCGCGTTGGTCGTGCATGATGCGTTGGAGACCAAACGCTCCGTACCGGTCAGCGTGCCGTGGTTGATTCCATAGACGATGGTCGCATCCACGTCGCTTGCCGATTGGCCAGGATGAGAAAGCAGCAGCCGAGCAACGCCAGCGTTGAGAAACGCATCGAGTTCACGACGTTGCCCATACTGGCCAGAACATTCGATCATCAAATCGATGCCAAGCGACTTCCAGTCGACGTTCTGCGGCAAGGTGGCGTGGCTAACACTGATCTGTGCATCGTCGATTAAAAGCCCGTCCCCGTGTCGCTCCACCTTGCCCGGGAAGCGCCCGTGAGTGGAATCGAAACGGGTCAGGTAAGCAATCGACTCAAGATCCGCCGGTTCGTTGATGTGCACAACTGCAAGCTGTTCGCGTAGACCAGACTCCTGCAAGGCGCGCAAAAATGAGCGGCCAATGCGGCCATAACCGTTGATTGCAATGCGGTGAGTCACGTGGCGCCCGAGGGTTAGCGGGGCCAGATGGCCGCCGGGTTTGTGTCTATGAAGGCCTTCATTTTATGGCGTTGCCAGGCACCTCAAATGGCCAGTTTTGTCCATGGCGCATCGTCAACCATCAGCTTTGCGTTTTCATGATCAATTGGGACAACGCCGCGCCATTGCCGATTTCTATGGTTTAACTGCTTGACCTAGATCACCCCGCCCGACCAGGCAATTTGTAACAATCGTGCCGCTGACAGTAGGTTTCCAAAGGAAACTACATGATGGCTGATGTCGTCAGGACAAATGCCGGTCAGGTAAAGCCGACTCGTCTTCACGTCAGACGACATCCTCCCCAACAAGGACCTGTGTGAAAAAGTTTTTGAATCGATTTCCCATCATGATCAAACTTCGCCTGTTAACGGCGGTCAGCATTTTGGGCCTCGTCTTGCTGTCGACGTATCTGGTTTGGGACGTGTATCGCAATAGCTTGCATGCTCGTCAAGCGTTGGTCCGTCAGACAGTGCAAGCTGCTTCTGGTGTGCTGCAGTGGGCGCATCAGCTTGAGACGTCCGGCAAGATGCCGCGTGAACAGGCGCAGGATGCTGCCAAGCAAGCCATCGCGCAGATGCGCTATGGCGACAAAGAGTATTTCTGGATCAACGACATGCAAGGCACGATGGTGATGCATCCGGTCAAGCCTGAACTGGTTGGCCAAGGTGGTAGTGCGGTGCGCGACCCCAATGGTTTTCTGGTACTTGAAGAAGCGGTGAAAAAAGTGCGCCAACAAGGCGCAGGATTCATGGAGTACCAATGGTCCAAGCCAGGAAAAAATGTGCCGGCCGCAAAGATATCTTATGTTCAGGGGTTCGAACCTTGGGGTTGGGTGGTGGGGTCTGGCCTGTACATTGACGATTTAAGGGATGAATTTATAAAAAATGCCGCAGGAGTTGGCGCATTGGCACTGCTGGTTGCGCTCATTGTCAGTTGGCTGACGTACGTGATTGCCCGCTCCCTTGACCAAGGAATTGGCAAAGCCGTGCAGGTGGTGGAGGCCATGGCCGAAGGTAACCTCACGCTTGCGATTGAGCCCAAAGGCCGAGATGAAGTGGCGCGTCTCTTAAAGTCGATGGTCGCGATGCAAACAAGTCTGTCAGCGGTCGTATCCAACGTCCGCCAAGGCTCCCAGTCGGTCTCCACCGCCTCGGCCGAAATCGCCCAGGGCAACCACGACCTCTCGGCCCGCACCGAACAGCAAGCCAGCGCGCTGGAAGAGACCGCTGCCTCTATGGAAGAGCTCAGCGCAACGGTTAAGCAAAATGCCGACAGGGTCCATCAAGCCAATCAGCTTGCCAAAAACGCCAGTGAAGTCGCTATTCAGGGCGGTGAGGTGGTGGCGCAGGTGGTGGATACCATGAAGGGCATCAACGACTCGTCGCGGAAGATT
>CAIOAQ010000311.1 GCA_903856025.1 uncultured beta proteobacterium | reverse complement strand
GTCCAGTCAATGGCTGCACGGTTGCTGATCTGGTTGATGTTGAGCGTGGCAGCATTCTGGTTGATGCTGGCCTGACCAGCTACCACTTGGCCGCCAGTGGGCAGTTGGGTGGGCGCCGGTGCAGCGGCAACGGCCGGATTGGGTGGCGCTGCGTAGGCAGGTGCGTGCACCAGCGCCGTCAAGGCCACGGTGGCTGCCAACAGCACCGCCCCAGATGCCCGTTTGCCGCGCCCCTTGACGTTTTCAGCGACAGCAACCCAGGTGTTGGTGAGTTCGTTGTAAATCAGGCGGTAGCTTTTGTTCATGATGCGGCTCTTTTGAGGGGCTTGGAAGACGGGTTAGCAAATTTTTCGGTGGCGAAAATGCTATGACTTGTATAGCTCTATAAGCTTGTTATACGAGGGATATAGGCTAAAACGATACTGTGGCAGTAAGCCACAAGCGGTCCTTCACCAGCGAGCCGTCCTGGTCGTTGCCGGTGGCAGTGGGGTTGGGGTTGTCGCTGATGCGCCGCGCCCAGGTGCTTTTAAGGTTCAGGCCGGAGTTGCTCTGCCAGGCCAGTGTGAGCCCGGCCCCTTTGAGGTTGTAGCCGTTGAGTGATGGCGCACCGGCAAAGTTGTTGTTGGCGTTGACAGTGACTTTGCCGATGTCATAGAAGCCGGTCAGGCTCAAACCCTGCGGTAAGCGCCAGCGCAGTTCCAGATTGACCAGTTGCCCTGACGCGCCACCGGCTTCGCTGCTGGGGTAGGCGCGCACACCGCTGGCACCACCCAGGTAAAACTTCTCCGACGAGTCCAGGTTTTTGCTGGCCCACTGGCCTGAGAGGGTGGCAAAGAACGACAGGTCGTCCGTGATGGCCTGCTGGCGACTGGCGCTGTAGCGCAGTTTGCTAAAGCTGCCATCGGTCTGGCTGCTGGCGGCGTCAGCCGCCTGGTTGGGTGAACCACCGAGATCCAACTGTCCGCTCGTGAAGGACAGGCTGGCGGCGTTGGCTCCACCGCCACCAAACTTGTCAAACAGGTTGCCGTTCAAGGCCAATGTCAGCGCATTGGCCTTGTAGTGGGTGCTGGTGACCCCGTTGGCCTGGTTGTCAAAGGACTTGAAGTCGGCATTGGCGTTGAAGTAGAGGTTTTTCAGGCGCGAGCGCGCCAGCGGGTAGCTGGCTTCCAGCCCGGTGGTGTTGGAGCTGCCTTTGGCTTCCAGCGCAGCAAAGTCTGAACCGACCAATCGGTAGTTCATGCTGGAGGCGTTGGCACCGATGCGCCAGCCGCCAGAGCCGAGTGGGGTGGTGCCAGCCACACGCAGGTAGTCGCTGCCTTGGGTGTGGATGGCGTTGGCGCTGAGCAGGTCGCCTTGTTTGAACGGGCTGTTGAGGTTGAGGTTGGCGCTCAGGCGATCGGCACCGGTGGAGCGGGCACCCGTGTTGTCCAGACTCACTTCACCCACGGCCAGGGGTTCGTCGGCAATCTTGAGTACCAGATCGGTCTGACCGGGTAAAGCGCCTTCGCGCAGGCTGCCCGAGACGGCCACACCTGGCAGGTCATCTGCCAGCAGCAGGGCACGGTCCAGGGCTGCAGCGTTCAGGGGTGCGCCCACCTTTTGCTGCGCATCAAAACCACGCTGGATTTGCGCCAGGGCCACGCGCTTGGGCGCTGTGCCTTCGATCTGTATGCCGCCAAAGACGGCTTCGACGATCTGGATGGTGACGTTGCCGTCTTTGATGTCTTGCTGGGGCAGGTCGGCGCGCCCGATCCACCCCGCAGCGCGGGAGTCTTCGGCCACGGCAGCGGCAGCGGCCTGCAGTTGGCTGTAGTCCAGCGGTCGGTTAAGGTAGTCGGCAAGTGCCGGGGTGAGTTGTGCAGAAGTAAGTAAGGTGTTGCCAGCGAAGTTGAATTGGCGCACGGTGACCGATATGCCCACCACGGGCTGTATGGCGGCTGGGGTGGCGGGTTTTTCTGGTGCCAGGCGCCGTGGCAGTTGTACCTCGCGGTCACGCTCGATTTGCTGTCGCAGGGCTCCGGCATCAGGGGCAATTTGGGCCAAAACCGCCTGAGCAGTGATCGTGAGCGCAATAAATCCAAGGGTGCTTTTGGGATTTTTTGGAGGCATGGGAAACTTTCAAAGACCAACATTTGGAATGTCTGATTTTCCAAAGCGTTTCAACTCGGATGAATGTGCCGATCCATGGATTACTGACTTTCTTCCATGAAATGCTGCTTTATGCGTTTCGCCGTACTGTTTTTTCAGACTGGATTGCGTAGAAAATCCATCAAGATGAACTCGCCCTACAAAACATATCGGTTTGATTGGTTGATTGCGCCCAATGACGACCCGTTGAACTTCACGCCTAAAGACGGGACCACATCCTGGTGCCCGTTCCCGATTCCACCCGAACTTGGCCACGGCGGTTGCTTCGCCGTTGAACTGGCGCTGGGGATGACTCTGGCAAGAGGAGAACATCACCTCACGCCAGCCGCTGTGGGCCAGTTGATTCCCCTAGCCAAAATTTCAATGGACTTCCCCGGGCGGACCTTTATGGTCGAAACGTTGCGCGGCGGCCATTTCCTGCAGCGCAGCATTTATCCACCAGGGGAATTCCTAGCCGGCCCCGGTTTGGACCTGTTTCGCATGACGGAGCGGATTGAAATGACACCCATCATGGATGGCTCGCATGACATCATGGGCACCAGCCTGTTCATGAG
>CAIOAQ010000310.1 GCA_903856025.1 uncultured beta proteobacterium | reverse complement strand
GTTTTTCAACGTACGTCAGAACCTGGCTTCAGGGCGACGGCTCTTGGTGCAAATTCTACGCATGCATGGCTCATTGGATGGGCAGAGAATGAAAATAGGTCGCTCGCTGACCGCAATGGAGCGGCTTACATGAACTTCGGCAGTTGGTCAATGGCCGCTGTCCACATTTACGAATTGCTCGTGTCATAGCTTCCTGTCTATACCTGGTTGCCAGCGGCCGCTTTGGAGCAGGCAGATCGCCAAACTGTAAGACTGGAATCGGCATAGCGGGTGCGCCCCATCCAATAGTCTATAGCTGCATCGGGTGGCCGAATTGGGTGGAATGGCTGGCCTTTGAATCAGAACTAGTGGCTTTTTTGCGCCGGATAGAGTGGCCTAATTGGTCGGGATACGCCCAACAAATTGGAGCAAACACTAACTTGCGTCAAATATCAGATGCCTATAGCCCATACCCGGTCCGCTTTTTTGACCGAAAAATCAAGATAAGCCCAAAAATCATAAAGGGAACGCTCAGTGCCTGTCCAACAGAGGCCCAATACCCTGACTCATAAGCAGCTTGGGGTAGCTTGAAGGGTTCAAGCAACAACCGTGCACTGAAAATGCCGACCATGAAAATGCCGGTCAGCATTCCTTTTCTGTATCGGGCATCCTTCCACAGATACATCGCAAGCAACAACCCAGTCAAAAGCACGTAGGCGGCTGATTCGTAGAGTTGAACAGGATGCCGTGCAATTTGGTCAACAGAATCAAAAATGACTCCCCAAGTTGCATGGGTCGGAACACCCAAAATTTCAGAGTTTGCGTAATTCGCCAATCTGACGATTGCACCTCCCCAGGCAGCTGGAATAGTGACACGGTCCAACAGCGGCAGCAGACTGCCGCGTGGCAGATCGCGTGAAGCAAATGCCAAGCCGATGATCAGCCCCATCACCCCACCGTGACTTGCCAACCCGCCCTCCCAAACGGCAAGAATCTTCAGAGGATTTGCAAGGTAATAGACCGGGTCATAAATGAAACAATGTACAAGGCGCGCGCCCAGTACCGTCCCGATCAGGGCCCACATCACCAACTTGCTGGTATCAATCTGAGGTAGCTTTTCATACGCCAACATCTTGCGCACGGCCCACTCACCGAAAAGAAATGCGAATGCAAATCCCAATCCATACCAACGGATGCTCAGGGGACCGATTGATAGTGCAATCGGTGAAAGGTGATTGTGAAAGATCGTCACGCCATTTTTTGGTTACGTACAGGTTTACGAAAATCACCTGTCAAGGCTGACAGCTCCGCCCTGAAGCAATCAAAGGCGGTATTTCAGAACAGCTTGACAAAGTTCGTGTCTAGTTCCCAGACTTCACGCACTTACTCGTCCAATCGGCAAGTCGCCTGGGGTTCTTTTCCACATCAGATTTGAACCGCTCAACCACAGCTTCAAAAACCTTACTGCGAAACTCTGGATGGACATCCAACGGGTACAGATGTTGCCAAGGGTACTGGTCCAACAGGTTCAATGCTGCTGGCCAGGTATTCACGACTTGGTTTCTGCGTTGAGTTCTGAGTTCATACAGATGCTCTGGAGAATTTGCTATCGCATGTCGGCTAAAGACCCATCCTTCAGGTGAGCGCACGCCATAAAGCGTGAGTTCCTCGCCTTCTGAGCCGACATCAATGATGACTTCGTTCATTTCCATAACGACCTCAAGTTCACTAATAACTTAATTGACAAAAAAAGCCAACCCAGCCGCGCCGAGTGCGAGCAAGCTGAGTCCGGCAATGAAAACCACCTCAGCGCGGGATTCATATGAGGTGCCGAATTTGATGGATTTCATGGCGATGAACGACAAAAGTGCACTTGTCAGAAAGATCAAACCATCAACTGCCAGCAGCTTATCAAACACCATGTGCCACTCACTTCCAGCGCCGAGATGACCAATCGTCAGCACGGTCATGCACACCCCGATCATGGTTGCAGAGGTTGGCAATATGTGGGCAGAGAGGCCGCGCGATAACGGTTTCACGGCCAAATCGGCACCAACAGTTTTAATCATTTCACCAGGTGGTGTCATGTGCGGGTCTCTCCTGTGCCGGTAGGCCACAAAAATTCAACTTTCGTTGGCTTGCCAGAAGTGACCACCACCTGCCTTTTCAGGGTTTTTCCTGCAAAGGTTGCCGAAATCATGTATTTGCCCGGCGCCACTTTTGCCAGCAAGAATGGTCCGCCTGATTTGACGTGCAACTCGGGATGATTCTTTGCGTCACTGAGCACAACGTTCACATCAGCGGCGAAATCGGCGCGCTGTTTGTCCTTGATGGCAAATTCAAGGGCTAAGGGCCATTTCTTACTTTCGCTTTGAATGGCGGTGGATTCATCGAGCCCTACACCCCCTGTCAAATATTCAATGTGACCACTTTGATGAACCGGTGGCAGATTGTTTGCGGCTTGAGCCACAGTGGCACCCATCATCAATGCACCGAGAGAGAGTGCCACGGTTTTCATGGATAAGTACAGTTTCATTTCATTTCCTTTGAAAGTCATGGAGCGGCTCATCAGGTACCTCGGGAAGCTCAGGCACATCAGGTAGTTCAGG
>CAIOAQ010000309.1 GCA_903856025.1 uncultured beta proteobacterium | reverse complement strand
TTGCACTTGCGATGGCCTCGCGTGCTTCTTGTAAAACATCGGCATCCCCGCTGGCAGGTCGAGACATGGCGAATCTCCATCTGAATTGATGGAGATATTATTACACTAATGAATTAGAAATGGAATAAATAGCGATGTAACCCTCTGAAAATAACATAGTACAGCTATGTAAGGTATAGCGAATTGCGCTTGCCTTGTGGTTGGATGCGCATGCGATGGCGGTCGCCAGAATCAATCTACGGACCGGTTCCATGCCTGTTTGAAGCGGGTCCAGCGCTGGTGGGTGCGGTGCTTCAGCATGCGCCCAAACCGCCACGGCCAGGAAGCACGCACCTGGGCCAGCAGCGCGTCTTTCCAGTTTGTCCAGCGCATGTACCAATGGGCGAACCAGGCCAGTTGCATCAGACTGGCCTTGGTCAGGCTGAACAAGCGTGCAACGATGGCCGTGCCCACCAGTTTGGCCGTCAGGATGACCAGCGTGCCAAATAGCACTTTGCCTTGGCCGATCAACCACAGCGCCAGCAGTTTGACCGGCAACAGCAGCAGCGTGGGCAGCAAAAACAGGGCCAGTGCGCCGTAGGGTGGCAGCGCCTGGATGCGCTGTTCCAGCCAGCGCAGCCCCGGCAGACGACCCACCCAGGCCAGTGCGTGTTGCAGGGGCTCCCAGCCCCATTCTTCGAACAGAATCAGCAGCGCCAGCAGCCAACCGAACAGGTTTTTGAGCAGACGAAACGGCAGGCGCACCACGCCACGCCAGAAGTTGCCGGGTTCAGAAGGTGGTTTTGTCATGGATGAATCTTGTATATGAAACGGGCATCTATCCCTTGTGAATCATGCGTAATGCGCTATCAAATATATAGTTGTTGTCGCAGCAGAAAACCCTGCTGCGCGAACTGTTGATGGCCATGCCGAACAGGCTTGGGGTCATAAGGCGTTCAGGGTGCTGGATGCGCCGTGCTGGCCAGCTCCTGGCACAACGCGGCCAAGGGCATGGCGGTCACGTCGTGACCCAGGGGGAATGTTGCATTGCCAGGGTAAATCACTACTTTCCGTGTGGGACGCAAGTCATCGCAGGCCGCATGAAAGCCACGCTCGACTTTCGGGGTCAGGCTGCGTTTGACTTCAACCGCCCAAAGGTCGCCACCGGGCCAGACCAGGAGCAGGTCCACCTCGGCACCGCCGCTGGTGCGGTAAAAATAGCCCTGTACGTTGGCGGGGGCGCATTGCAGCAGATTCTCAATGACAAAACCCTCCCAACTGGCCCCCAGCACCATGTGAGACAGCAGGGACTCTTTGGTTTCGATGTCCAGCAGGGCGTGCACCAACCCGCTGTCACGCACATACACCTTGGGGGCTTTCACCATGCGTTTGCCGACGTTGGCGTGCCACGAGGGCAAGCGGCGTACCAGCAACAGGTCGCACAGCAGGTCGATGTAGCTTTGTGCGGTTTTGGCATCCACCCCGATGTTGCGAGCCAGCTGGGCGACGTTCAGCAGGCCGCTTTGGTGATGCGCCAGCATGGTCCAGAAGCGGCGCAAGGTGTCAGCCGCAATGCGCGGACCAAACTGCGGGATGTCGCGTTCCAGGTAGCTGCGAATGAAGTTTTGTCGCCAGCGCAGGCTGCGTGCGTCGCTGGGGGCGGTCAGACTCTCAGGGAAACCCCCGCGCAGCCACAAGGCATCGAGTGGTGCGTCCCCAGTTTCCAGCAGGTTGAGGGGTCCGAGTTCAAGGTAGGCAATGCGTCCGGCCAGAGTTTCGCCGGATTGTTTCAATACATCCAGCGAAGCCGAGCCCAGCAACAAGTATTGGCCTGCGCGCCGTCCATTGCGCCGGGCCTGGTCAATCAGGCCACGCAGCACGGGAAATAAGCCGGGCGTGCGGTGCACCTCGTCCAGGATCACCAGCTTGTCCAGGTGGTCGGCCAGATACAGCTCGGGTTGTGCCAGTT